>DBFL01000008.1 GCA_002294285.1 Candidatus Neomicrothrix sp. UBA881 | reverse complement strand
AGCTCCAATACATTGGCTCGAAGAACACGAAACTTTCAGTGACGCGACTGAATTAGGCATGCTCGGCAAAGTTTTCAATCAGGACCTTTTCAACATGGCTAAAGTCCAGACAGGTCTAGAAGCAACACATAAACCGGGAATATCCCTAGGAAACTATCAAGAATCAAAAGTTCGCTGGCTCCACCAAAAGCTAAGCGAATGGTGTGAGTAAATCAGTTTTCTTGATTCTCTGATTCTTTCGCTCTTTTAATCCAAGCCTGAGTGTCGATACCCATTTTTTCTCCGTCATAAGCAATTCGTTGCGTAGGTTCAACCTCTAGAACCACTCGCCTGGGGGAGTCAAGAAATTTTGCAAACCATTCAGCTGCTTCCCCATCACCGCGAAGTGCTTTGGACAATTCTGGGTAGAACCAGCTTTTTACTTCTTCAGAATCATGAACGGTGCATAAACCTTTCCACGTCACTGTCTTATTTCTAGGTAAAGGTGACCCTGTGCTAGTCACACATATTGAAACTCTGGGGTCACGTCGAACAGCATGAATGCGAGCCCTTTGCGAAGATGCAGTTAACCAAAATCTTCCCTTACGCCAGATATAAGACATTATTACTCCTACAGGCCAACCCTCCTTATTAGCCCACATGAATGTACATTCGTTATGCGCTAGAAGAAGCTCTTCTTCAGCGTTTGCATCTAGATCATAAACAGTTACATCTTCATAATTCTCTGGATGTGTAGTCATGACACCTCATTTAATTCAAATTTAGTTTTCTTTTGGAAGGAATTGTCCTGCGTTTGCACTCATACCTCCGTCTGCTGTAACCACCGCTCCGGTAACAATACTTGCTTGAGTCGAAATCAAAAAACTTATCACTGATGCAATCTCATCAGGGGTGCCCCATCGCTGTAATGGCATTCGACGTCGAAGAGACTCATATGATTCAACGTCACTGATCGCTCTTTCAGTCATTCCAGTCTCGGTAGGACCAGGACAAACTGCGTTTACTCTTACGCCTTTTGGACCTAGATCAACAGCAGTGGCTCTAACCAGATTTATTACTGCAGCCTTTGAAGTGTTGTAAGCCCACAAGTCGGGATCTCCTCGCAACCCTGAAGTTGAAGCTGTTACAGCGATCGCCCCACCTTCACCCGTTTTCAACAACTCTGGAACAACAGATCTTATTCCCAGCACCACAGCTCGAACATTCACGGTCATAGTTCTATCAAATAGTTCCATCTCACTTTCAATCAAATCACCTCTAGCTGATACCCCAGCGTTAAATACAGCCGCGTGAAGACCTCCAAATACTTCTTTTGCTTTAGTCACTGCATGCAAATTGACTTCACTCTGAGTTATATCTCCTGCGATTGGAAAAATATTCCCATGGCTTTCAGCCCATTCGAAAAAGTCATCGTCTTTATCGACAGCAACTACTGAACCACCTTCGGAAATAAACCGTTCTGTTGTAGATTTGCCAATTCCCGAACCTGCGCCCGTAACGATAGCAACTCTCCCATTATGTAATCCTGAACTCATAAAACTCCAATCACCTATTGACAGGTGTATTACATGAAACCCGATAACGTCAAGCCATGGATGTTTATGAAGCAATTTACACTACTCGAGCTATGCGAAGGGTTAAGCCGGATCCAATTCCGGAAGACATACTAAAAAAAATTATGGATGCTGCAGTTCGCGGCCCATCTGGAGGTAACGCTCAGACTTTTAGGATGATATGTGTAACTGATCCTGAAATTAAATCAAAAATGCAGAAGTTCTACCGTGCATGTCTTGATGAGTTAAACGCGACTCAATATGCAAGCGTTCAAGACCAGATAAAAGAAGATGAAAAAAATTCAGAAAGATCTACGCCTGCGCGTATTAATGACTCAGCTCAATGGCTTGCCGACAATCTTCATAATGTTCCAATGCTGATTTTCTTTTTCGGAAAATTAGGTGGCGAATCTACAACTTTCCCTGTTCTTTGGAATCTCTGCTTGGCTGCAAGAGCTGAAGGTCTTGGAACTTGTATAACCACTTTGTTAAAACTTAAAAAAAATGAGGTTGAAGAAATTTTAGATACACCAAAAGATGGTTTTTGGCACATGCACGCAATGATTCCAATCGGTTACCCAATGGGAAATTGGGGAATTGCTCAAAGAAAACCTGCCAATCTGTCCACTTTTCAAGATCGTTGGGATAACCCTGTTTCTTGGGAAATTCCTGAACCTCTCTGGCCGTAACTCTAAGTTAAAAAACTTTTAACTCGATCTCTATTTATTTCTATACCAAGTATCCCTCTGGGAAGTCGGATAGCAGCAAATAAAAGCATCAAACCGCTAAATGCCATTTGATTGGCTGACCCAGAATCACTTAATTGTCCGAGTAGAACCGTTAAAACTCCCCCAGAGGCCAGAACTCCAGCTAAAACAGCACCTGAAGGTTTTACGATTCCTGCTAGATAAACGATTGCTATAACGATCATTGAATCAAATAAACCAAATGAACGAGCCGAAACTATTTGCCGCTGGTAAGCAATTAAAGTCCCACCTATCCCTGCTAGAAATGCCGACAAGCCAAATGCAGTTAGTTTTGCCCTAGCAACATTAATCCCAATTGAAGAAGCAGCTCTCTCATTTCCTCTTACTGCTAACCATTGTCTTCCGGTAATCCCATTTCGGATACTAAAAAGCACAATCAAACATAAAACCAAAGTTACAAGGACCAGAATCACAAATGAATCTCGTGGATAATCAGCCCCCTTGGCACTAATACTCATATCTAAACCCAATAATGAAGGTGTAGGCATACGAGTTCCGAAATCACCTCCAGTCAACCACGGCCAGCGAAACAGAAGTTCTTCAATAGCAACTGCTGCAGCTAGTGTCGCTACTGCAAGTTGTAAACCTCTTACTCTTACAGCTAAGAGACCCACCGCGATTCCTACCAATACTGCAAAGAGTGCTGCCACTATAGGCGCTAGAGGAAAAGGCAAAACATCGAGTCTGGCTGTCATAAATGCTGCTATACCCGCAAAAGCGTAAGTAGAAAGTGATAATTGACCAACAAAACCAGTAAGGGCGACTACTGAACAGGCAATAATCGCTACACATCCTGAGACTGCAATCGCTAATCTCCACTCACTTCCGGAAAAAAGAGTTACCACTCCAGCTATGAAGATAAGAGCAAACGGTTTTAAAGGAATCTTTTTAAGATCTGCAACTCTTGGTAGATAAGTTGAAGAATCAGTTCCTCTTAGTGGAAGATTGTCTCCCCAAAAAGCTAGAACTACAAGAATTATTAAAAGTGGAACACCCTGTTGAATTCCTACGTCAGGCAACCAGGACCACTCAACTTGAATATTCATTAACTCAGACTGAAACATTCCGATGCATAACCCTGCAAAAGCAGCCATCAAAAAAGAATTCAATCTCGCCAAAAGAGCTGCTGCGAGAGCAGGCACAATTAAAAAACTTGAAGCATTGACATCCAAGCGAGTTGCAGGTCCTGCGAGAATCATCAGGAAACCGGCGATCATGGAAGCTAAAACCCAATTGATGAGACCAACTTTTTTTGAGGAAATTCCTAAGAGAGATGCTCCCCTCTCGTTTTCAGCAACAGCGCGACTCTCTCTTCCAAACTTTGTGAATTTATAAATTGCAGCAAAAATTAAAGACAGGCTGAAAGTTACTAACACTAACCAAATCCTGTCTTGGTTAATTCTCGTTTCGCCTATTTGAATAAGGCCGCTTGGAAGGATTCCATCAATAACCAACCCTGTAGCACCTTGAGAACCAATTCGTAACCGAACAATTTCCATTAGGTATATCAATAAACCTAACGAGGCCACTAAAGCACTGAGCGGTGGTGAGTTCCTAAGTGGTCTTACAACGAAGAAAAAAATAAGACCCCCCATAACCGCTGCTAGCACCATGCAGGCGACCATTGCCGTCATCACAGTTGGTCTTGGAACTATGGGTAATCGATCGGGCAACCCCAGTATCGGTAGAATCAAATCGCCCGTTGACCTCAATTCGTAAAAGGCAACAGCTATGTACATCCCCATTGCAGCATGAGCAAGATTCAATATTCCACTTGCTCGATGCGTTAGTACAAGTCCAATAGCTACCGATCCAATTACTGCTCCAGTTCCACAACCGAGGAAAAGGTAAGTTAAATGATCACTAATTGGATTTCCAATCAACCAATTTCAGCAAATAAAGATGGTGTATCTATCCATCCTTCATGTGCAGGTACAAGTTCTCCCTCTTCTATAGAAAAAAGGAGTTGTTGGGGGGCGCATAAGGAAGGAAGACCTGGTATCTGATTACCGTCACAAGTGTATGGATGACCCCAGAAACTCGGTCTTTGATTCGAACTACGAATAAGTTCAATTAGCGACTCACTGCTTATACCTGCGTCACTTTGATCTAGTTCAACCAGAAGAGCATAAAGATTTAGAAAACCTCGCATACTAACGGTTCCAACGCCCCCTGCAGGGTCAGACGCATACTGCCATACAACTTCATCGTAGATACTACTTTCTAGACTTTCTTCAAGAGGTCCTTCAGAATTGAAAAGAACAGATTCAATCGCACTTCCCGCAACTTCTTGAATCTCTTCAGCCGCACAAGCTCCAACTAAATAAAGCTGAGCTTCTATACCGAGTTCTACCATTGTTTGCATTATGGGAGCACAAGAAAGATCAGCAGCAGCCACGACAATAGCGTCAGGTTCAAATTCTGCTGCTTTTGTTAATACAGGCAAAAAGTCAAGACTGAATAGTGGAAAAGGAATCAGTTCGACTTCGAGACCTAGTGCTTCCGCAAGTGCAGCACCATAATCACGAGTTGCAATCGTGAATGATTCAAATTCTCCATGCGCAAGAACAATTCTCTTAGCGTCTAAGTACTCGATTGCATGTCCGATAAAACCTCCATAACCGCCAGGTGTTGCGCCACTAAAATAAAAAGCCATTGGAGACTTCATTTCGACCATATTTGCCGGTATGCCTCCAACTATGGGGATTTCATTTTGTTCGAAAATCGGGATCGATCCATTACTTCCTACGTCAATTCCGGTTGTTACTGCCACCACTCCAGCCATAACCATTTCCTGAGCACATGATTGGGATTTCTCAATTGAAAAATCAGTTATACAAGTTACTAGCTCAACCGGTCTACCATTAACGCCTCCTAGTTCTGAATTAACCCAGTCTGCTGCTGCCTCTATTGCGACACGAGCTTCTGGGAATGAACCAGCCGGAGAATTTTCCATATTTATCAATCCGACAAGAACGGGATCTAGATCTGAATTAGCCTCAATAGCCTCGACTGGCATCTTTCCCATGAACCAACTGCCATCCCAATCCTCTGAAATTCGACCTACAACAGTCTCCAAGTCGGGAATGAAAGTGGTCGTAGTCGGAGC
>DBFL01000040.1:12860-35676 GCA_002294285.1 Candidatus Neomicrothrix sp. UBA881 | reverse complement strand
TTGATAGTAGCGGATTGTGTCTACACTGATTCCTGCTTTTAAAGCGAGATCCTCAACACTGTATGCATTTTGCAAGTTCATATTTTCACCAAAATTTTAAGAGTAATTACTCTAAGAGTAACAACTCTCAATAAATTTGACTCTAAATAAGGCTATTGTTAGATAAATAGGAGAAATTAAATGTCTGCAAATGGTCCAGTTGACTACATACAAAGAACTCGAGAGCAGTACGCTCGCCTCGGCTACGACGATTACAGGTGGGCTGAAAGAAAAGAAACTCCACCGTGGGCCCCTATCACGAAACCGGTTGCAGAATCCAATGTTGCCCTAGTTGCTTCAGGAGGTGCTTACACCAAAGGACAGGTTGCATTTCACTGGGAAGATGACACCGGAGTTCGTCTGATTCCCTCGGGAGAACCTGCTAGTGATGTTCGAGTAACTCATTTCGCTTATGACTTAGAGCCTGCTAGAGAAGATCCAAACATAGTTTTCCCTACCGACAGACTCCGTGAGTTAGTTGAGGAAAAAACTATTGGGAGTTTGGCAACAAATTCCATTGCTTGCATGGGAGGAATCTATTCAGCTAGACGCGCTGAAGAGGAGTTAGCTCCATCGATCCTTGATTCTGTTTCCAACATGCCTGGTCCGCCAGTCGATTTGGTTTTACTGGTTCCTGTTTGACCTGTGTGTCACCAGACCGTGGGTCTGGTAGCGAGAACTTTGGAAGAAGCAGGATTTCCAACAATATGTTTGACAGCTGCGAGAAGCATTACTGAATCGGTAAACCCTCCAAGAGCGGCATTTGTTGACATGCCGTTGGGTTATACGGCTGGTCGCCCTCATGAACCCGAATTTCAAAAGGATTTACTGCGTAAGGTTTTTACGGCCGTGGAAGAGATAGAAATACCTGGGTCAATAGTTGATTTAGACATTTCTTGGTCTGAAGGTGAATCTTGGAAAGACAAGGCAACAAGTGGATTAAACAATGGGGTTAATTCTGCAGAAGGTGATAGTAGACAACCTCGATTAAGCGAACCCCAGTATCAGTATGAAGAAGATAGAGTCGCAGCGGAAAACAATACCGGAAGGGAGAAATAAAAATGCCACTTGATGAAACACTCAGCTCAATACTTGAAGGCGCAGCTGAAGATGCACCCGAAATGAATTTCGATGTACTGACCCCAGAAGAGTTCAGGGTGATAAATGGTGACTATTCAGAAGGTGGCGGAGAAAACGTTGAGACGATAGAGGACTTGAATTTATTAGATTCTGACGGGGGAGATATGTCCATCAGGATTTATCGACCAGAAGGGTCACCCAGTAAGTCACCCGCAGCAATTTTTTTCCATGGAGGTGGTTGGGTGGTTGGCAACATAAACAGTCATGACGGTCAGTGTCGAGGCTTGGCTAACAGTTCCGGCATGGTAATTATTGCGGTTGATTACAGAAAAGCACCTGAACATCCCTTCCCAGTCCCACCAGAAGACTGTTACTCCGCACTTAGTCAAATAGTAGAAAACGCAGATGATTACGGGATAGATCCTGAACGACTCGCAGTAGTTGGCGATAGTGCCGGAGCAAACTTGGCAACCGTAGTTTGTCAAATGGCTAGAGACAGAAATGGCCCAAATATCAAATATCAGACGCTTTTTTACGGTTGTTTTGACATTGACACCTATGGATGGCCTTCGCATAAGGAAAGCTCAGACCCAATCCTCCCAATGGATATGATGCGCTGGTTTTACCGACATTATGTAGGTTCCGAGAATTTCATCGAAGAACCCTATGCGAGTCCGCTACGTTCAGAGGATCTATCAGGTTTACCACCCGCACAGGTTATTACCGCTGAACTAGATCCTCTTCGGGATGAAGGAGAAGCGTACGCAAAGGCTCTGAATGAAGCAGGTGTGGAAACTCATTACGAGTGCATATCGTCACTCCCTCATGCCTTCTTAGTTTTCTTCGAGTTCGTTCCAGCAGCTAGAGAAGCGATGGAAGCGGCATGTGTTCGACTAGCCGAAAATATTTGAGGAACATTATTCGGTTTTAGAGCCATCTATGACAATTCCAGAAGAATGCATTGAATCAATTTCAGATTCACTCAGACCCAACTCTTTGAGAATTTCTGCAGTATGTTCACCCAATTTGGGGGCTAAAGATCTTGGCTCTGCAGGAGTGCCATGAAAATCTACCGGAGTCGAGATCATTAGTGTGCCTGTTGAACCATCAGGAACATCAAGCAAAGCTCCTGATCCGCTGAAAGTTTGATCCGCTAATAGGTCATCCGGTGAATTTACAGGTGCCCAAAAAAGATCTGGTTCAGAGTTAAAAATCTCAGCCCACTCATCCAGAGTACGTGTTGCAAAAATTTTATCCAGCTCTCCTATCAACTCTTCAGCATTTTTCGCACGTGACCCGGGGTCTGAGAATCTTTCATCCTCGATCCATTCAGGATGACCAACCGCTCTTGCTAATGGTGGCCAATGTCTAAACGGTTCTATGCCCACAAGCCAAAATCGTCTACCACAAGAAGCTTTGTAGTTGTTCATGGCCGGATTACCCATACCCGAACGAGAACCGAGGGCGATTGTACGACCCCACATCAATAAGGCATTTAAGTCAAAGCTGATCGTGTAAGCACCTTGTCTTATAAGAGATGCTTCCACTAATTGTCCTTTAGAAGATTTTTCCCTTTCAAAAAGAGCAGCCGAAATAGCTGCTGCAGCGGACATAGCCACCGAATGGTCGCCCATACCTCCGCGCTGAAAAGGAGGATCGGAATCCTCGGTAGTCAGTAGACTGGCTATTCCAGAACGAGCCCAAAAGGCACCCACATCAAAAGATGGAAGGTCTGCGCTTTTTCCTTCTCGTCCGTAAGCTGTTATGTGGCAGTAGACAAGTTTCGGAAAACGCTCTTCTATTGATTCAAAATCTATCCCCAGTCGTTTGAGTCCTCCTGGTCGAAGATTAGTAATAAAAACATCAGCGTCATCTAATAAATCAAAGAGTATTTGCAAACCTTCAGGATGAGAAAGGTCAATAGCCATTCCGCGTTTCGAACGATTATCCATCTCAAAAACCGGATTAGTGGGCATATCGCCACCTAGTAAAAATTGAAAAATTCTGGAGGGATCACCTTTTGTCGGCTCAATCTTTGTTACATCAGCACCCCACTCCGCTAGTATCCCTGCAGTCGCAGGTCCAGCTACCCAAATGCCAAGCTCTACGACTTTAACTCCATCCATAGGACCAGCCATATTCTCTTCCTTTCGAATCTCTAACAAAGACGCTAGGTGGTTTTTGCTGATATTGCGATTTCGGAGATGCGGAGAAATTTAGCTACGGTCTATGTGTGATTCTTTTCGTATGCACAGGAAATACATGTCGTTCACCTATGGCAGAAGCCTTTTTAAAGGATCAACTTGTACAGGCATCTTCAGAAATAGAAGTTTTTTCCGCTGGGATAAGTGCGAAGAGTGATGAAAGTGCCTCTGAAGAAGCTAAAAAAGTGATGCAAACTTTCAATATTGACCTATCAGGGCACAAAGCTCGATTGTTGAATAACGACATGGTTACTAAAGCAGAATTGATAATCGTGATGACTAGACCTCATGAATTGTCGGTATCAAAAATTCAACAACAAGCACGTAGCCGAACTTTTTTGGCTGGGGAAATTGTGAGGCTAGGTTCCTTGGTTTCCAAATTAGAAAAATTGCCTCTTTTAAAAATGTGGGTTGAAGAACTTCATTCAGCAAGAGGTGGATATATGACATCGGGTAGATCAGCAGACGAGATACATGACCCATTAGGTGAATCTTTTGAAGAGTATGAGAAAGTGGCCAAGAGGCTTAATGAAATATGTGGATTTCTATCCAAACTTTTGACTTCTGAAGTAAATAAAAACCCTTAGAAGCCTTCAGGCGCTACCGTTTTATCGTGGAGTTCTCTAGAAACAGTCAAGAAGAAAGTTTTGCTGAAGAGGTAAGGACTTGGCTTGAGGAGCACCTAGTCGGCGAGTTCTCAGATTTACGAAACCGTGGAGGAACTGGACAAGAAGATATTCCTGTAGAGATTCTTTTGGAATGGGAAAAAGAACTAGCTACAGGAGGCTGGCTAGGGCTTGATTTTCCAGAAGAACTAGGAGGACGAAATTGTTCACTATTTGAACAGGTTATTTTTCACCAAACTTATGTTGAGTCCAGAGCACCTGGTCGAATACCAAATATAGGTGTTACGCTTCTGGCCCCAACCCTTGTTGCCTACGGAACAAATGAACAGCAAGAAAGGTTTATTCCAGAGATACTCAACGGAAGTGAATTCTGGTGTCAGGGCTACTCAGAACCAGACGCAGGTTCAGATTTGGCCAATATCACAACACGAGCTTCAAGCGAAGGGGATCATTGGGTTGTAAATGGTCAAAAAATTTGGACTTCTCTTGCGCAATACTCTGATTGGATATTTGTTTTGTGTAGAACAAGTGCAGAAGATACACGTCATCAAGGGTTGTCGTATCTGCTTGTTCCGATGAAACAGGAAGAAATAGAGATACGTCCAATAGTTCAAATTACAGGTGGTTCTGAATTCAATGAAGTTTTTTTCAACAATGCTAAAACGGACAGAAATTTAGCAGTAGGAGAACCAGGAGGAGGCTGGTCAGTAGCTATGGGTACACTCGCTTTCGAGCGAGGTGCTTCAACTCTCGGACAACAAACTTCATTTAGTCAAGAGCTGGATGAATTACTCCAGCTAGCCAAACAGTTAGGGGTCATAGAAGAGCCCGTTATCCGCCAGAAGCTGATGAAAATTTTTTCCGAATTACAGATAATGCGTTACAACCAAATGCGCATGCTCTCTTCCCTGGACAGAGGCGGAGTGCCCGGACCAGAGATGTCGATAGGAAAACTGTACTGGGCTTCCTGGCATCGACGCCTAGGAGAACTAGCTCTAAACATCAGAGGTGCTTCTGGGATGATAGGCATGGATCCGACGCCACCTTTAGAAAATCCCCTCGGACATGGATACCTATTGGACGCTCTGCAACGAACTTTCCTGTACAGTCGGGCCCACACTATTTATGCTGGCTCCAACCAAATCCAAAGAAATATTATTGGCGAGAGGGTATTGGGTTTACCTCGGGAGCCAAGGGGTTCTGATTGAAGCTACTTAGAAGATATTCTGAAGTTTGAAGTTAGGAGAGGTAATGAATGACGCTTATATAGTAGATGCAATTCGAACCCCGACTGGTCGTAAAGGCGGTGGGCTATCAGAAGTCCACCCGGCTGACTTAGGGGCGCATGTCATAAGTTCCCTTTTAGAGCGAAATGCTGTAGACCCTGCCCTAGTTGAGGATGTGATTTTCGGTTGTGTTGACACGTTAGGTCCACAAGCAGGCGATATAGCAAGAACAGCATGGTTAGCGGCAGGACTTCCGGAGTCTGTTCCTGGAACTACTGTTGATCGTCAATGTGGTTCCGGACAGCAGGCTGTTAGTTTCGCTGCAATGGGTGTTTGGGCCGGAGTTCAGGACTTGGTTGTAGCAGGTGGCGTGCAAAATATGAGCATGGTGCCAATAGGAATGGCTCTTGAAGCAGCAGCTCCATTAGGCCATGACGATCCTTTTTCAGGTTCCAAGGGTTGGGTAGAGCGTTACGGAACACAAGAAATATCACAATTCAGAGGAGCTGAAATGATAGCTGAAAAATGGGATATCACTAGAGAAGAGATGGAACGATTCGCATTTGAAAGTCATCAAAAAGCTCTAACTGCTATAGATGAGGGTCGTTTCGATAACGAAATAGCGCCAATCGGACAAATCGAAATGGACGAAGGTCCTAGGCGCGACATTTCCATGGAGCGGATGAGTGCTTTGAATCCACTTGTAGAAGAGGGAAGGCTCACTGCAGCTCTCGCAAGCCAGATCAGCGATGGCGCCTCTGCTTTACTGATAGCTTCAGAGAGAGCTCTGAAGGAATTCGATTTGACTCCCAGAGCGAGAATCCATCATGTGAGTGTTCGTGGAGATGACCCTGTATTTATGCTTACAGGACCAATACCTGCAACTGCATATGCATTAGAAAAAACAGGCATGTCAATTGATGAGTTCGACCTCTTTGAATGCAATGAAGCGTTTGCTCCTGTGCCTCTCGCATGGATGAAGGAACTGCAAGTGCCCCAGGAAAAAGTGAATGTAAACGGAGGAGCTATTTCTCTTGGTCACCCGTTGGGGTCTTCTGGATCAAAGTTAATGACAACTTTGTTAAACGAACTTGAAAGAAGTGGGGGACGTTGGGGTTTGCAGACAATGTGTGAAGGTGGCGGTCAGGCAAACGTTACAATTATCGAAAGTCTGAATTAGGAGCAGTCAACAAGTCCATCGATTAAGCCCCAATTGAGGGCAGTTTCGGCGTCAACACGTTCTCCAGATAAGCACATTCTTGCTGTAAGTTGCCTCCCAATTCTTCTACTAATACTTACTGTTCCTCCTGCTCCAGGAATCAAACCCATTCTCACTTCAGGTAGCGAGAACCATGCTTGTTCACTTGCTTCGATTCGCCCTGCAAAAGCAGCGAGTTCAATTCCTGCTCCTATTGCAGCCCCATTTATTCGAACTGTGATTCGTTCAGAAAGTAGATCCAGCCAAGGTGCCGCATTAGCTACTGACCTGATCATGTGAGCAGTAGCAGAATTTTCAACACTTCCAAATTCAGCCGGATCACCTCCAATGCAAAAAGTAGAACCATTTCCAGTTATTAAAATCGGGCGGTCGTCACCTTCAGTCGCTAGACCTCTAAGAGCTTCGACTAATGAGTCTCTCATGGCAGCTGAAAAAGCATTTTTTAGCCTAGGACGATTCAACTGCAGTTCGACTTCCTCGATTCCTATATTAACTAGTACGGGAGGTTCTGATTCTTCAGGTCTAACCCTGCGCCCTCTGGCGTCTAACCAGTTTTTGAATTCATCTCCACTTTGCAAGGTTCCGTATGTGACTGATTCAAGTAAAAGCCCAAGTTCAGTTGAAGCGTTTTCGTTATTTCTTAAAACCTGACAACAAGCAACTGAAGCCACGGGGTTCGAGGAAATACAGTCCAGAAATTTTTCTAGATCTTCCTCTGAATTGGCTACTACGTCTACACAGGATTCGTTAGCGCCTTCAACAGATACTCCAATCAGAACAACCGCTTGACTTACAAGAGATTTAATACATTCTTTGGATAATTTGTGGGGTTCATTAATCGCCAATACAGGCAGCTCTTTCCTCCAATCAAATCTTAAATCAGCAGTTCTATTAATTAAGGCATCCGAAATGTCATCTGCTTCCCAAACAACTAGAGATTCCCTTAAGGACTTTTTTTCATTCTGTTCAGACAGTTGAACCATCACCTAAATCAACCAGATTTTCTTTCAAAACTCTTCTTAAAAGTTTTCCTGTTTCGTTATATGGGAGCTCATTCAAGAAGACGATTTCATCGGGTGTTCTATTGGAACGTAGAACATTTTTTACTGAATCCTTTAATTCTTTTTCATCGACTTCTGTTCCTGTGTGGAGTACTACAGCTGCTGCAATCTTTTCTCCCCATTGCTGATCGGGAACACCTATGGCAGCCGCATCGGCTACTGAAGGATGCCTAAGAAGGACTTCTTCTATTTCACCTGGTGAAATGTTTTGTCCGCCTTTGACAATCACATCGTCAATTCTCCCAGTTACAAAAAGGTAACCTTCTCCGTCCAGCCATCCACCATCATTAGTCGGGAACCATCCTTCTTCAGTAAGAGTTATCTCCATTCCTTTATATTCTCCTGAAACCTGCTCACCCCTTACCCATATTTCACCTGATTCATTAGGTGAAAGTTCGCTACCGTTTTCATCTCGAATGGAGACCTCAATAGAAGGTAGAGGTTTGCCGACAGAACTAATTCTTCTGCGAACTTGTTCATCATCGCTTGCAAAAGCTTCCCTATGTTCTTCAGGTCCGAGCAGAGAGACAGTTGAGCTTGTTTCTGTTAAGCCATAGGCATTAACAAAATTTGTATTTGGTAAAAGTTCTAACGCAGCCTCAATAGTCGGCTGAGGCATTTTCCCACCACCGTATGAAATAGCCCTCAGAGTAGGAAGACCAGCTGAATCAGAGCCTTCTGATAGGAGATGATCAACTACACGTGAGAGCATTGTAGGAACGACCATCGCACTAGTAATTGACTCAGAGCGCACCAGGTCAACCCATTTTTTGGCATCGAATTCAGGTAGTTGAACTACACGTCGACCTGCATAAAGGTTTGAGAGAGTAGCTGCTATACCAGCAATATGATAAGGAGGAACACTTATTAAGGCAGCTTCCTCTTCGCCTGCGCTCATAAATTCAACAGATCCAAGGATGTATGAAACTAGGTGACGTTGGCGTAGAACCGCAGCTTTGGGTTCTCCGGTAGTGCCACTCGTGAAGAGCAAAATCGCTGTATCTTCTCCATCCATGTTCCAATCGGTAGGCATTTCTTCCATTTCAATGACCCCAAGCAGATCATCGCGAGTAATTGCATGGGTGTTTGAGGTTAGTGAGATTCTTTCTTGTGTCTCGGTTTGCATTAAAGCAATTGAAGGTGAGATTCGCTCAAGTAATACATCTATTTCTTGGTTGTTCAGTCGGTAATTCAGAGGAACAAAAGGAAGACCAGCCCAAGAGGCGCCAAAAAGACATATTGGTAATGCAGGTGATGTGATATCGATCATCGCTACATTCTCAACATTCGAGTCCCTAAACCGTTTAGCAGCTGCTCCCGATTTCTCGAAAATCTGTTTAACTGTCAAACCATCATCTAAAGAGCCAACCGCGATACGGTCGCCAAAGCCCCCAGCGGCCATTTCAAGAAGCATCATCAAGTTCACGATTTAACCTAACTTTGGAGTTCAGTCAGAAGCCGGTAGAGGTTTAGCGTCCTTCAACTCAAGCGCATTTCCATCTACCCCTAAAGAACCTGAACCTGGTTTAGTGCAGAGAACTTCGATCGTGTCTTCTTCATCCACGTATCTTTTGCCCAACTGAGTGCCATCTCCGCTATCGTCTAATTCTCCAGAAACAGGATCTCCACCTGCTTCAACCATTTCCACGCCTCCGCATGTAAGAGATACTTCATTTTCAGGTCCTTTTACAACGATCACTTCAGTATCACACACACTGCTAGACCATCTTCCTCCAGCCTTAAGTAGCGCCATAGGATTTCCTCCTCGTTTTCATTAATAGTCCTAACAATCAAGATAATTGATGAAACTAGGGTTAAGCACCACTCTGAGGCAAGATAATTAATATTGCAGTACGATTTTAAGATTAATGAATCAAGGATTAAACGACCCTCAAACGCTCCTTCTTAAACTTTGTGAAGAGATAAGTGGAAATACAGCAGAAGCCGCTTCACGATGGGCGAGTTCAGGAGCTATGTCAATTACAGGCGAGCCTTCAGGGGTATCGAGACAAGTTCCTGTTGGAGTTTCTTCCAAAATTGGACAACTGTCAGAAATTCTAACGAAATTAACCGGATTTCCAGTAGATGGACTCGGTTTGTTAGGGGAGAGAGCTGCCATATCTGGATTTACGAGGCAGGGAAATAGGTCTGTCGGAGGTTATGCGAAGATTGTTGAAGCTGCTGACACACCCATTTGTATAAATTTTGCCAGACCTGATGATCTGCTTTTAATACCTGCATGGCTTAAAAAAAGAATTGATCCACATGATCACAGAAAGGTTCTGTCCATCATAGGTAAATCTCAAAGTCAAGATTTAATGCGACAGGCTGATTTGCTAGGTATTCCATTGGGGGTTCCTGGCACAGCAGGACATGAAACACCTGTAGTGCTAACCGAAGGAGGTCCGACGAAGGGTGATTCACAGAAACCGCTAGTCCTCGAATTTGGTTCTTTGTGGGCAGGTCCCTTGTGTGGCGATCTGCTAAGAAGGTTTGGTTGCCGTGTCATAAAAGTAGAAAGTTTGACACGACCAGACGGGGCTAGAAGAGGCCCTGCAGGTTTTTTTGACCTCCTTAACGGTGGAAAGGAATCATTAGCAGTTGATTTCAATGACAAAAGCTCGTTGGAGATGCTATTGAAAATCGTAAACGAAGCTGATGTGATCATTGAAGGGAGTAGACCTAGAGCTTTAAGACATTTAGGTATAGACGCTGAAAAAGAAGTCGAAAACGGAAGTGTTTGGGTTTCTATCACCGGATATGGAAGAACAGGATTTCGAGCAGAAGGTGTAGCTTTCGGAGATGATGCAGCTGTTTCAGGAGACTTATTCCTGAGAGAGCCCTTGGGTTTTATAGCGGATGCGGTAGCGGACCCATCGGCAGGTCTTTTTTCTGCGACTCTTGCTATGTCTGCATTAGAGTCTCGAAAAGGATGGATGCTAGATGTAGCTCTTTCTAGGGTTGCAAAATGGATGATAGGAACAGGGGAAATCCCAGAAGAAATAAAAGAAAATAAAGTTGCAGAACCATACGCTAGAAAAATTGAAACTGCGGCTCCATCGCTTGGAAAACACAACAGTCATTTAAAAAACGAATTTTCATAACATCAGGATTCTCTGGTCCGCATCTGACTTTCTTACTTCTATTTCCGTTAGCGTTCTGTTAATGAAACCACGAGTTCGCTTCGCACCTTCCCCGACAGGATTTTTGCATGTAGGGAGCGCTCGCACCGCTTTGTTCAACTGGCTTTATGCCAGAGCTACAGGTGGCACCTATGTCCTCCGTATCGAAGACACGGATCAAGAACGAAACCGTCCAGAATTGACTGAACAGCTTCTTCAGGAACTCGATTGGCTTGGTCTTGATTGGGATGAGGGGCCCATTTATCAATCGGAAAAAAAAGAAAGACATCGGGAGGTCGTAGAGACATTTTTAGAGAATGGTTACGCATATCTTTGCGATGATGAAAATCGTGAAGTTGAAGGAACTGGCTTAACAGATGGTTTGGCTGTCAGGTTTCGCATGCCACAGAATAAAACAATTTCCTTCACTGACTTAGTTCGGGGTGAGGTGGCTTTCAACACAGATGATTTAGAAGATTTCGTGATTTGGCGGTCAAATGGAAGCCCCATGTTTCTTTTAGCGAACGCTGTTGACGATGCTGATATGGGAATCACACATGCGATTCGCGGTGAAGACTTGCTCTCAGGCGTACCTAAAGTACTTCTACTTTTAGATGCAATGGGAGTTGAGCATCCGACGTACGCTCACCTGCCACTGCTTGTAAATGAACAAAGGAAAAAACTTTCTAAACGTAGAGATGATGTAGCAGTTGGTGACTACAGAGAAAAAGGGTTCCTGCCAGAAGCCATGGTGAATTATCTCGCTTTGCTCGGATGGGGTCCACCTGATGGGGTAGAAATACGTTCCTTATCAGAAATAGTTGAAATTTTCAGCATTGAAGATGTGAATAAGGCCGCAGCATTTTTTGACATCCAAAAATTTGAACACATTAATTCCTCATATCTAAGAAACCTTTCTAAAGAAGATTTTATTGGGAGGGTGGAGCCATGGATAGGAAGTGGTGCGCCATGGTCTGAAGAAAAATTTGATTCCCAAAAGTTTTCAATTATGGCGGACCTAATACAAGAGAAATTAAGAACGTTAAGCGATGCCCCGCGTTTCGTGGACTTTCTGTTCCTGGATGCACCTGACATTGACGAAAATTCGTGGAAAAAGACAATGAAGGATCCACAAGTAGCAGATTCTTTGCTCGGATTCGTGGCTGAATTTTTCGAAGATTGCGTTTGGGAGACAGATGTTTTAAAGGATTTAGTCACTAAAGCAGGGGAAAAGGTTGACCTAAAACTCGGGAAAGCCCAAGCGCCTCTGAGGGTCGCTGTTACCGGCAGAACGGTTGGACCACCCCTCTTTGAAACAATGGCATGTTGTATGACTCGAGAGGAGGTTCTAAAGCGTATTTCCGAAGCTCGGAAAAGCCTTTAACTTTTTGTCAATATAGAACTCTCACAAACAACAAGGCGTTACGCTTACACTTGCCTTTATTGGTCACTTTCGGGGGTGGTGTAATTGGCAACACAGCTGGTTCTGGTCCAGTCGTTGGGGGTTCAAGTCCTCCCCCCCGAGCACAGCATATTTTAAGATAATAGTTTTAGTAAAGCGTAAAGTCTGGCCCCGTTCGTCTAGTGGCCTAGGACGCCAGGTTCTCAACCTGGTAACACGGGTTCGAATCCCGTACGGGGTACATATTCAAAGGTTCAATCAAGTAAATGTCTTACATGGCCTGTTTCATTAACAGATCTGACAGATCGTAACCCTGATGATGATGCGGTGATTCTAGTAATACCACAATAGTCAGGTTGCAGTGCCACAGGATCCTTGTGATCCAAAATGCTTTGCAGGTAAACCCCCATAACCATTCCATGGCAGAAGACGGCAACAGTGGAACCTTTATATTTTTCTATCAAGTAGTTGAAAGCATTCGTAGTTCTTTCTCTAAAGCCTTCAGGATCACCGCCGAAAATTGAGTCGGGGTTTTCAAGGTACTCTTTGATGAAAGGGTGATCCGAATCCATTTCCTCGATGGGTGTGTAAGAATTGCGATCAAAATCAGCTTCTTTGAGATCGTCTATAATTTCAATTTCTAATCCAGTTTGCATCGCAAATGGTTCAGCAGTCTGAATAGCTCTAAGCATCGTGCTGGATACTACATGCTGCACCTCTTGACTTTTCAGGAAATTTGCAGTTGCTTCAGCCTGCTTTAATCCCAAAGAGGAGAGAGGAGGGTCAGCTGGCCCTTCCCCTTCAGAGCGCATTTCAGCAACTGGTCGTGCATGTCTTATAACAAGTAATTCCATATTAAAACTTCCTCAAACTGAATCTACTTAAGGATTAACCACTTCGAGTTGAGCCGGCACATGCTTGTGCCAAGGGGTTTTTGCAATCGGATCGCACCAGTCTGTAGAAGTTAGTTCATTCGTGGGTACTCCAAATATCTCAGGCTCTCCACCAGCTGGAGAATAACTCAAACCATGACCGTTAGGCAGAGAAACGTGGCCTTGCATCATCGTTTCGTTAATTTCAGCAACTGCAACAGCTGTCCCTCCTGGTGTTGTAATTCTAACTCGAGCACCATTGTCGATACCCAATTTTTTTGCATCCTCTAAGCTAAGCCGCAGAGTGCCTTCTTGATCTCGTTTTCTCCACTCAGGATTACGCATAATAGTATTAGCCGTGAAACTTCTTCTTTCTCCTGCTGCAAGCACAAAAGGAAATTCATCACTTGTGTATTGAGTAGGAGAGTCCGCGAGACCTTTGACTTCTTTCAACATTTCAGGGATAGCAAGATTTATTTTCGAGTCAACCGTATTTAATAGATCCCATGACTGCTCCTGTTCATGGCGAGTAAAAATTACACCGTCTGGATTAGAAATCATCGCTTCAAACAGTGAATTTCCAAGAGATGGCCCTTCACCTTTATGACCTGCAGCTTTTACTTGCGAAGGATATTTTAGAGCTGTTTGTTGAGCAGTAAACCAAAGCACGGCTGCACCCTCCATTCCATCGGGAAGAACAGCACCTAATGTTTCATATAGAGCTACTGCCCCCAAAGCGGCAACCTCAGGATTGTTAATCGAAAACTCCATAAAACCTTCGCTGAACTCATCGAGTCCTTTCTTAGCTAGTTCTCGCAAAGGCAAAAAGTCCACGTCTTTCGTAAGGCCCAGTTCTCTAATTATTCGAGTATGTATCTCTGGTTCGGTTAAAACGCCCTCTGGAGGTTTCAAAATAGGAGGTCTGACGCATATCCAGTTATCTGGAAAACCAGCGCTGAAAAACGTGGTTTCAACTTTTTCATACTGTGTAGCCGCTGGAAGAAAATAGCTCGCTTCCCGTGCAGTCTCTGTAAGAGCTACATCAACAACGACAGAAAAGTCAACAGCTCGCATAGCCTGCCTAAACTTCTCAGATTCCGCCAGCGAGTGAACGGGGTTTGTGCTTTCTATCAGCAGGGCTCTGTTTCTTTCTGGATGGTCACTCAATATTCCATCAGCTATTTCATTGCAAGCGAAGAAGTCGGAGATTATTAAACTTCCAGTAACAGGGTCAGTAGGTTCAGAGCCTGAAGCTTTGTAGTTGAAGAGAGGCGCAGCATATGAGTGAACGGACATTCCTCCGTAATTTCCGTAGTTTCCTAATAGGACCCATACGACTCTTTGAAGATACGAGACAAGCGTTGAATGGGGACCCATTTCAATTCCTAGATCTTCATAAAATGCCACACTTTTAGCTTTGGCGAGCCGTCTGGCTACAGTGCGTATCTGTTCCTCAGGTATGCCACACCTAGAGGCAAAATTACCAACAGGTAGATTAGAGAAAGCTTGGGTAATCTCATTCAATCCAACTGTGTTTTCCGCAAGCCAAGATTTCGCTGAAAGGTTTTCCTCGAATATTACAGAAATTATTGCAGCGAGAAGAAATGCATCTGAACCTGGTTTAACTGGTAGCCAGAAGTCAGCCAAATCAGCTGTTTCAGTTCGACGTGGGTCTATGACAACCATAGAACGATTTGGGTCTGCAGAGATTTCCTTAAGGACTCTTCGTGCTTCATCGAATCCGTGAGAATGCCAAGGGTTCTTTCCTAAGAAAACAGCCACTTCTGTTTCATGGAAATTGCCATGGGTGTGGGCTCCGAACATTCTGCCTTCCACCCATGCTTCACCAGTTTTTTCTTGAGCTAGAGCATTGGAACGTCGAGTAATCTTTAGAGCGTTTCTTGTCGCAAGCGAGTATCCAACTCCAAGGTGATTGCCTTGTCCACCACCGCCATAATAGAGAATTTTGCCATCTCCATATGTTTCATTAACTTTTTTGAAACCTTCTGCTACTTCTGAAATCGCAGTATCCCAATCGACTTCTATATGAGTGCCATCTGGAAGTCTTTTTAAGGGAGTAGTTATACGGCCGTGAAAATTTTGGTAAAAGTTTACCCGTAGAGCTTTCTCACATGTGTAGCCTTTTGAACCCACATGTGACTTATTGCCTCGAACTCTGGTTATTTCTTTTCCGTCTAATTTAACTTCGAGTCCGCAGTTGCTAGAGCAGAGAACACAAGCAGTTTTGTGCCAAGTTTCTTTCGGATCATTTTCCTTCAAGACTTTCCCCCTCGATTACAAATGAGTTTAGTTGAAGAAACGTTAATTACTCGTGAGATTCTATTGCCCCTGAAGTAAGAGGTCTAAAGCCTTCTGGCCAGCGTGTTGTTGAATCGTGTCGACTACCGTTTAATACTGCTCCATCGAGTTGAGCGCCTCGTAGATCAGCTCCCACTAGATCGGCAAGACTCAGATCAGCGTCAATTAAGGAAGCTTCACGCAAATTAGCACCGCTTAAATTAGCTGCTCTGATTATTGCACCGTTTAGAATAGCACTCCGAAAATCAGCACCAACAGCGAAAGCTCCAGTTAGATCAACTTCTCTCATGCAAGCCCTAGCTAATGAAACTCCTGCCAATGTGCTTGCCGAAAGTAGTGAATTGGATAAGTCTGCCGCTGTTAACCAAGCTCCGCTAAAGTCCGCTCCTCGAAGGTCAGCTTCAATCAAGTTTGAGTTGCCTAACCAGCATTTGCAGAAAATAGTTCCTTTTGCACTAGCCCCTCTTAGATCTATATTCCATAGGTTCGCATGATGCAGGTCAGCTTTGTCAAAGATTGCTTTATGGCATATTGAGTACCGAAGGTCGGCACCCACAAGGCTCGCTTCAGTTAGATCGGAGCCGGTTAAAGCGATTCCTGCCATCCTTGCCTTAGTCAGGTCAGTTGAAATGAGAGAAGTATCAGAGAGATCAGCTCCAGAAAGGTCAGCACCTGGAGTTATAGAAAGACCGTTTATGTCCACGTTCAAAGGTTAGGCGAATATTGTCTGTTTGATATAAGTGGCTAGTCCCTATCAAAAAGATCGTTGACCCGATCGAGTTGTTGCTCAAGTCTTTTGTTGAATTTGAGAGCAAAAGTGGCCAAAGCACTGACTAGAAGAGTTACAGCTAAAGCAGTTATGAACATGCCTAGCATGGAGCGGTTATCACTATTCGGGATTATTGAATTTACAAGTTCATTGATTGCATCTTTCCAACTGAGAGCGACCACAAGGCCGAAAGCAGTCATTACAGATGACATTATGATTCCTCGAATATTAAGTTTTTCGATATTTTCTTTAAAGTCACTCATTTTCAACTCCTAGGTATGTTTCTGCCATTCTTACGGAATTAGTTTAAATGTGCTAGCAATTTAGGGGTTCTTTAATTTGCTAGCACATTCTTAATTGCAGGGTGTTTTAGTGTGAGGTGAAGATATGACAGTTTTACTAGGGGGTTTAGCTGCCATATTTTTTGGTATTGGTGATTTGGTCGGTGGGGTAGGAGTCAGAAAGTCGGGACGGCCTGGCGCTCCAGTATCACTAGCTATTGTCGCTACTATCGTCGGAACAGTGCTTATTGGCCTGTATATGCTTTTGGTGCCTCCTGATTCGATAAGCGCCTCTGACTTTTGGTGGTCTGTTTTAGCGGGCTTGTCAATGTCAGCTACCCGACCGCTTTTGTACCTAGGTATGGCACGAGGACCCATTTCTGTTTTTTCTCCGTCTTTTGCCCTTGTAGCTATAGTTGTGCCAACTTTGATCGGCCCCTTGGTAGATCAAAATCCAACAATGTACGAAGTTTTTGGTCTAGTAGCAGCTGTTCCTGCTGTTGTTCTTCTTTCAGGCGAAGGACGTGTTCCAAGGTTGAGCGAAGTAGTAAGAAGTCCAGTTTTAGGAATGGCTGTGGTGGTAGGAACTTGTATAGGGGTTGCGGGGTTATGCCAATCTTTTGTGGATGACGGGGCGGGTGTTTTTCCAGCTTTTATTACTCTTCTGGTAGGAGCTGTAGTTTTGCCGATTGTTTCTGTTTTTACATCAGGCAACATTAAACCAGACTCTGTAGTTATAAGACATGGGCTTCTGCTGGGTTTTACAAGTTCTACGGCATTTATGTTGGCGGCGGTCGCTTACCAGAGGGGTTCGGCGGCGGTAATAACCGCTTTGATTTGCTTGTGTCCCGGTGTTTCTATTTTTATCGCATGGAAATTACTTAAAGAAAAAGTTGCGTTACTACAGATGGTGGGAGGGGTTTTTGGCGTAGTCACCATCATCATGTTTGCTCTTGGAAGTTGAAATTATTTGTCTTTACGAATGATTAGATCTATTGCAGTCCAAAGGGTTTGAGATATCGGGTAAAAAGCTATAGGTGAAACAAAACCTACAATTAAAGCAGGTAAGAGCATGGGTAAAACTTTCAGATCGGGCCAAAGTAGAAGTGTCGAGAGAACAATTGTTGATAGAAGTGCCAACATGGAGACAATGGTATTTATTCCTACAGCTCCTACCCAGTGACCGGGCGAACGATCAAAACTAATTTCACATGAGGGACATTTAAGTTCGAGACGCATTCCGGTTTTGAAAATTCCTCGAGACCCACATGCAGGGCATGAACCAGTAGCACCTCTTAGAAGAGTTGCCAGTTCAGACTTAGACGGTTTACTCATTGTTTTGAGCTACGAAATCCTTCCCATCCCAAGAATCCCACCAGTTTTCAAAAAGTTTTAGTTGCTCTTCGGCGTATTTTGCTTGGCTATGGGTTAGTGCATCAGATTCATTGAAATGCAAATCGTATTTTGAGTCACCTTTTAGCACCAGTAGATATTTGTAGAAAAGAACAAGATCAGGTCCTTCATCAAAAGTGGATAGCACATGCAAGGCATCGTCAAGTTCCAGAGCATATTGTCTTGCCTTAGGATCTCCTGATTTTGCAAGAGAGCAAAGTGATAGAAGAGTTAGAACTTCGTTCGGGAGCACATTCCCGATTCCGGTGATAGCTCCTTCAGCACCACAGTTAACGTAACCGTGAAAAACTTGGGTATCGACTCCAACCATCAGTAAAAGTGACTCTGACTGATTAGTGATGTTTTCAGCTGCATAGCTTAGAGATTTAGCACCGCCAAATTCTTTAAAACCAACCAAATTAGGAAACTCTTCAAGCAAATCAAAAAAGAGGTCTGAGCGTGTTTCAAAACCGTAGTAAGGGCTGTTGTAGATAACCGCTGGGACTTCTGGGGCTGAAGAAAGAATGTCAGCAAAATGATTTCTCTGAGCTGAAGAGGAGCTTCCACGTGATAAAACACGGGGAATAACCATAAGGCCCTTAGCGCCTACAGACTGTGCGTGGGAAGCGTGTCCAGCGGCGGCAGCGGAATTTTGAGCGCCTGTGCCGACTATTACAGGTATCCCAGCTTCACATAAACGAGTTACCCCTTCGCGACGTTGTTCATCTGTAAGAAGAGGCCAATCTCCCATAGATCCACAGTAAACAACACTGTTCATTCCTGTTGTGATTAGTTCTGTTGCTTTTTCAATGAGCGAGTCAAAATCAGGAGACCGGTCTTTGTTGCATGGAGTCATCAGAGCGGGGATTCCACCTCGGAAAGCGCTTGTATCCATTTTTCCTCATTTCTTAGTCAAGAAATATTCTAATTCAAAGTAGTCAGTCTTATTACCTGCGAGAAAGGGGTCAGTGTCAGGTTATTTTTTCCACTGATTCGACTATGTATTCGTTTGCAGTAGTGAAAGGCAAACCACCTTCCGACCTGCAAGTGATTGTAGGCACTTCTCTACCTTTGTTTATGCAGACCAACCATTTTTTGTCTTCAACAGCAATTTCAATAGACCATTTATTATCAGAAGCCCTTGTGATAATTTCACGGTTTTGCTTGTCTAGTTTCCAACCTGTTTGTTTGAAAATCTCAATTTCTGCAATTTGTTCAGGACCTTTTGCTGCTCCTATCCAACCTCTGCAGAGTTTTGCCACTTTTTCTACTTCAATCTTTTTCTCAATGATAGAGAAAATGGTTTCTAAATCTAATCCTGCCCACATTCGCCCATCTGGCATGGTCATTGCTGTGGGGGAGAAGCGGTGACCGCCTAGATGGCTAACCTTGAACAGCTCTATGTCATTGTCATGTGCCTCTATTAGTTCCGCTAGACGAGTTCCTTTGCTGCCGCAGCAGATGTCGTGGCTTCCTTGGGTGCAAAGCAAAATTGCTTCTTTGTTCTGAGTGGATTTTTTTGAATCTAATGACTTTGGATTAGAGGTGATTAAATTTTCTACTAATTGAGTTAAAGAATTTTCTTTGTCTAAAGGAAAATCCCACCTAGTAATGGTTTCTTCTTTATGAAAGATAGTGGCTGAGACGCTCTTGTTTCCTTCACGTGGCTGTGAGGCCAAGACTCTTGTCATCCCCATAGAAGTCTGAATTAAAGGTTCAAGACCATTTAGATAAGGGTGGTCAAAAACAGGTTTAGGCCATGGTAGTGGTACCTCTACTAAGAGAACCGCATCAATATTCAAAGCAGTACCACGAGGGTCTAAACCGATCTCTTTGCTGTATTGAGAGCACATTGGGGTTTCTTCAACCGAAGGCAAAAGTGAAACTGCTCCAGTAAGTGGTGTTTCCATCATCTAATCTTTAACCCATTTTTGTAAATTTTTCTGGAAGGACAATAGCGGTGACGCGATCTTCTATGGGAGCTGCATGCTCACGGGGGAATTGTTCCTCGTCTCTGTACTTTTTTGCCATTTGGTCGAGAAATTCCAGCGCTCCTTCTGCTTCCCAACGAACAACTTTTCCTCTAAGTTCAAGGTAACGTTCTGGATTTTCCGGATCAGTAGCTGACAGAGAAATCCGATCGTCAATATTGAGGTTTTTCCATTTCTGACGGCCCAATTTATGTGGGAACCTAATATAAGTTCCATCAAAATCAGCCCACACAGGCGACACATGTGGTTCTCCATTTGGACCAATAGTGGCAACATGCCATACAGCGGGTAAATCAAACAGATCCAGGTGACTTTCGGGAATAAAACTCATAAGTTATGCCACTCCTTGTTTTTTGATTTTTGTCGGGATGGGGAGATTTGAACTCCCGACCCCCTGCTCCCAAAGCAGGTGCGCTGCCAGACTGCGCCACATCCCGTAAAGACAAGTGTAGAGGAACATTTGCGTTCTAGATCCAGGCAATGTGTCCGCGAGTACATAAAAACTGTTTTAAGCGGTTATTTTCTAAGTGATGAACGAACCAATTTACGATGCTCGAACTTTCTGGGAGTTGCTTGAAAGACGGGTTGAACTCAGTGCGGACAAAAAAATGCTTATCGACGATTCTGACCGTTCACTGACTTTCTCAGAAGTTAAAGAAAAAGCCGAAAAAACAGCCGCAGGGTTAGAGGAGCTCGGGGTTAGAGAAGGAACCCCGGTCACATGGGTTCTACCAACACGCATAGAAACAATAGTTACCTCTTTAGCCCTGTCACGGCTGGGTGCAGTTCAAAACCCGATTATCCATATCTACCGAGAAAAAGAAGTAGGTTTTTGCATCCGTCAAACCAACGCAGAGATAGTTTTAGTCCCCGGTGAATGGAACGGTTTCAACTATCAGGAAATGGTCAAAAACTCAACAGTTGACATGGACAACCCTCCGGAAATAATTGAGATATACGACAGTCTCCCAGAAGCTGAAGGTACAGAACTACCTGAAGAAATTGATGTGGCTACAAACGAAACCATCAAATGGATCTATTACACATCAGGTACCACCTCAGACCCCAAAGGAGCGATGCACACAGATTCCACTTTGATGGCAGGTGGAGTAGGTCTAGCAAAAGCTTTAAACATGGGAGAAAAAGATATAGGTTCCATAGCTTTTCCTTACGCTCATATAGGAGGTCCGGACTATCTCGTCTGCATGCTTGCTAATGGTTTTCCGGCAGTATTGATAGAAAAATTTGACCTTCAGTCAACTATCGAAACTTACAAACGTCATGGTGTGACTATGGCAGGAGGCAGTACAGCTTTTTATTCCATGTTCTTAGGTGCCCAACGTCAGCAACCCGAAGAACCCTTGATACCAAGCCTTAGATTGCTCTCCGGTGGAGGCGCCCCAAAACCACCTGAGATATATCATGAAGTCTTAGAAGAGATGGGAATCCCAGTTGCTCATGGGTATGGGATGACTGAAAGTCCCATGATCTGTCAGGGTTCACCCTCCGACAGCCCAGATCAACTAGCCCATACTGAAGGAAAACCAGTCTTCGCGGCTGAAGTAACGATTGTTAGATCTGATGGCTCAACCTGCGACCCTGGAGAAGAAGGACAAGTAGTAGTAGCAGGGCCTCAACTCTTCAAAGGCTACAAAGACCCAGACTTAAACAAGGAAGCCTTTGACTCTCTTGGAAGATTCCTTACAGGAGATTTGGGAGTAATGAGGGAAGATGGGCATGTTTCACTCACCGGTCGCGTCAAAGACATCATCATTAGAAAAGGAGAAAATATTTCAGCTAAAGAAATAGAAGACATTTTGTACACCCATCAAAAAGTTGAAGCTGTAGCAGTTGTAGGTATTCCGGATAAAGAAAGAGGAGAGAGAGTCTGTGCAGTTGTGGAACTAGCTGAAGGTAGAGAACCATTAGATTTTCAAGAAATGGTGGAAATTTGTGAAGGTGAAGGACTGATGAAACAAAAAATTCCAGAGCAACTAATTAACTATCAGGGTTCTTTACCTAGGAACCCGACTTTAAAGATACTTAAATATCAGCTGAGGGATGAGATAGCGAAAATTGATTGGCCTTAGTTAGCGGCCTTTGAAGTTACCCTTTCTTCTTTCGACGAAAGCCCTAACCCCTTCTTCCGCATCTTCTGTTTCAGCGAGTGCAGCTTGATCAGCACCCATTGCACTAATAGCTACCTGTTCTCCATCTGTGACATAACGCATTGAAGAACGTTTGGTTGCCTGAACTGCCAAAGGTGCCCCTTCACAAATAACTTCTGCGATTTCAATAGCTCTTCCAAGTTCAGAACCCAAAGGAACAACTTCCTGAACAAGTCCAATACGGTAAGCTTCCTCTGAGTCGAAAATGTCAGAGGTCAGTAGGTGGTACATGGCATTACCCCAACCGCAACGTTGAACAAATCTGATTGTTGCACCACCGGTAGCATGAATGCCCCTTAAGGGTTCTAATTGTGAGAACCTGCAGTTATCCGCAGCGACAACTATGTCTCCCGCAAGCATAAGTTCGATTCCAAGCGTGTAAGTCACGCCCTTTACGGCGGAAACAATTGGTTTCGTGCACTTACGACCCAAAGCGGTTGGATCCACTTTTCCCTTACCGCGACCCCTTTCACCTTTCTGCATCCTTTCACGGAATCTAGGCAGGTCAAGACCTGCGGTGAAATGGTCACCGTGAGCGAAAAGAACACCACACCAAAGCTCAGGATCGTCATCAAGTCTCGTGTAGGCATCAGTCAACTCATCGATCATTTCAGGTGTGAACCCATTCATTTTTGAAGGCCTGTTAATTCCCATCAAAAGGATTCGGTCCTTCACTTCTAACGAAATTCCACCCTCGGTATTACTCTCAGACATTTTGGAAACCTTTTTTAGTCATTTAGTCAAGAACTTTAGCGTAGTTTTCGCGTGCTAGTAGGAGTTCTTTTAGTCTGCTCCCGTAAGCGTACCCGCCTAGACCTCCATCGTTTCTAAGAACGCGATGGCATGGAATTAAGACTGGCACTGGATTTGCTCCCAGAGCAGATCCAACCGCGCGTTGAGCTTTAGGGTGGTTTATTGAGATGGCTATTTCTGAGTAAGTGGATGTTTCCCCTAAAGGTATTTGGGAACACCGATTCCAAACTTTTTGTTGAAAAAGAGAAAAAGAAGAAATATCGAAATTAAGGTCTGAAGAATACCCATGGAT
>DBFL01000040.1:0-12479 GCA_002294285.1 Candidatus Neomicrothrix sp. UBA881 | reverse complement strand
CCCCGTTCGTTCTTGCAGGCGATTTCTAAATTGACTGAGACTTGTCAGTTTCTTAAATTCGGAAGCACAAACACCAGAATTGGTGAAAGCCAACCAAATCTCTTCTCCTAATATTTTCGTAAGGGCAACGTGGTGAAAAATTTTCCCCATTAAATACTTTCCTAGTTATTCCTCAATCAGACCGGTTCGAACAATCACAAGTGGGCATGGGCTGTGATGGGATATTGCTTGACTAACAGACCCGAGCCGCAGTCCAGCAAAACCTCCTCTTCCACGGTTTCCCACTACCAGCATGTCCGCGCCTATAGCAACAGACATTAGTGTTTCAGGAGCTCTACCTTTTTTAATAGTTTTTATGATTTGAACATTTGGATTACCGGCAAGTTCCATAGCCGAATCAACAACCTCGTTCTGGAGTTTTTCCACCTCGGACATCAGATTTGTTCCATCAAAAGGTACATATCCCAGATCCGGTGATGCCGGTATGTAAGTTGGAGAGTAACAGGTAACAACTTCAACAAGTGCTTCACGATGTAAAGCTTCTTCGAGAGCCCAAACAAGAGCTGCTTTTGCATAGCCGGAACCTTCGATGCCAACGACGATACGACGCTCTTTTTCCATTTCGCCCCCTCATAACTAAGGAAAATAAAACGGTATTAAACCGTTAACACATTTTGCTACTCGGCGAGAGCGTCTTCAACTTTTTCTAAGGCCTTTTCCTCTGTGAGGTTCAGAGCAAATGCAAGTTCTGACACCAAAATATTAAGAGCCTTGTTGTAAAGGGTTTTCTCTCCTGCAGAAAGTCCTTTTGTGTCTTCACGCAAGGCAAGGTTTCTTACCACTTCTGCTACTTGATAAACATCTCCACTTTTTAGTTTCTCTTGATGGTTCTTAAAGCGGCGCGACCAGTTAGCTGGTTCTCTCACATCTCTTTTTTCGAGGACCTCAAACAAATCAGGCACATCCCGTTTGGCGATAGGCCAACGCATTCCAACTTCTTCAGCTTTATCAGAAGGAACTGAAAGAACCATATCTCCATGCGCCATATGCAAGATCAAGTATTCAGTAGTTTTGCCGAAAGCTTTTCTTTTTTCTTTCTTTTCTATAACTGCTGCACCATGATGCGGGTAAACAACTTTGTCACCTGGCTTGAATGTCAATTTGGCCTCCGAAAGCGGTCGATCAGAGTTGTAGGATATCTACCTATGGCTGTAATAGGGCAGCAAAATCTTAAATAGTTAAGCTCCCAGACGCTCTCTTGCGGCTCTACTACGTTCTAAAAGGTGTTCAGGTATGCCATGTTCATTACCAGCAGTTGCATCTGAGTCTACTGATGCAGTTTCGTTAGAGGTTTGGTCTTCATTTATTTCTGGTTCGTTTAGTGCATTTTCGCGGTCAATTTTAAATTGTTCCCAGTCTTCGACTTTCACGACATCGTCATGATCCACGCGACCCAGTTTCGTACCATTATCGAAATCAACCCAGTAACGGAACCATTGAATACCGTTTGCAACACGGATTTTTCCTTCAGTGCCCTCAGGAACTCCCGGAAGATCTATGGTGGCAATCACTTTTTGTTTTCGTTTCAGGGGATTCAAAATTGTTACTTCCACTAGTATTTAAACTCTCAAGCCGAAACCTTATTGCAAAAAACTCTGTGTTATGCGTTTAAAGCTCGTTGAGAGATAATTTTTTCAACAAGAAAATCTGTTATTTTGTCAACTTCGATTTCATTTGAGGTTTTTTCTGAATCGGACCGTTCTAAAAGTTCGACGATTCCGTTTTCTAAACCCCGCGGTCCTATGGTCACCCGAAGAGGTATTCCAATCAATTCTGCATCAGCAAATTTAACACCAGGTCTTTCGTCTCGATCATCAATCAAAACATCGATTCCTTTGTCATTTAGATCTTCATAAATCTGATTTGCGATTTCCTTAGAGTTTTCATCATCGGTTTTCACAACCGTTAACACAACTTCATAAGGAGCCACACTCATAGGCCAAATCAGTCCGGCTTCATCACAGCATGTTTCCGCTATAGCAGCCATAGCTCGCCCAACACCTATTCCGTAAGAACCCATGGTGGGAGTTTGCGAGTTGCCTTCTGAGTCGAGCACGCTTACACCCATCGCTTCAGCATATTTTTGACCGAGTTTGAAAATATGACCTGCTTCAATACAGCGTGCGACTCTTAGGGGTTCTGAACAAGATGGACATCCTTCTCCGTCAGCTATCGCCCTCATATCAACCCATTGGTCGACTCTTATATCTCTTTCTACATTTACACCTGACAGATGGAAATCATCTTCATTCGCACCTGTAGTCATAGCAGAACGTCCTTTAAGCGCTGGGTCAGCAAAAATGGTAATTCCATCCACCCCAACTGCACCTAGGCTCCCAGGGGACGCACCTAGGGCTTTTTTTATAGCGTCTTCATCAGCAGGAAGTATTTCCATTGAAGAAGTGGCATCACAAAATTTTTGTTCCTGGAACTGGTGATCGCCCCTCAAAAGAAGGAGCGAAAGGTTGCCATCGACCATGTATACGAGGGTTTTTATCTGGTGTTCAGGAGGGTGTCCTATAGACGATAAAGCTTCGATAGTACGAATACCTGGTGTATCGAACTTTTCTATTTTTTCACTCTCTTCGCGGTTTTCGACATTTGGAAGTGATGAAGTAGCGCGCTCCACATTTGCTGAATACCCACAGGAATTGCATATAGCCACATCGTCTTCCCCTGCAGGAGACTCAACCATAAACTCTACTGAGTCGCTTCCGCCCATTGCCCCTGAAGACGCTTGAACAGGAATTGCTTTCAGACCTAAACGTGAAAAAATGCGCTCATAAGCTAAATGATGGAGGTTAAATGACTTGTCTAAGCCAGCATCGTCGATGTCTATCGAATAAGAATCCTTCATGTCGAATTCTCGTACCCTTAAAAGTCCTGATTTAGGCCTTGGTTCATCTCTGAACTTGGTTTGTATCTGGTACCACATTTGTGGAAGGTCACGATACGAAGACAGTTCAAGAGCGACAGTCGCAATAACCTCCTCGTGTGTCATTCCGAGAACTTGGTCAGCGTCTTTTCGATCCGTGAATTTAAACAGATTTTCTCCCATTGCATCCAAACGACCGGATTTCTCCCAAATGCTAGTTGGGTGTACGGCGGGGAGCATCACTTCTTGAGCACCAATTGCATCCATCTCTTCTCGAAGGATTTGTGCGATTTTTTTGCTTACTCTCCACGCGAGAGGAAGCATTGAATAGTGCCCAGACTGTAATTGGCGTATGAATCCACCGCGAATCAATAATTTGTGACTCACTGCTTCGGCTTCAGCCGGTGCTTCACGCAGAGTGGGAGCAAAAAGAGATGTCCAGCGCAATTGAGAACTTTCCTATAGGTTTTTATTACACCAATATCCTAGATGATTTCGCTCGACGTAGTTGAATTATTAATTAGCTGACAGAATCAATGTATGAGTGAAATTAATTTAGAAGAAATTAAAGTTGAACTGTCTGATTGGATTAAGGACAACTGGGATCCGGAAATAACGGTTTCAGAATGGTGGAAGCGACTCTCAGACGCAGGATGGTCTGCAACTTCTTTACCTGAAGAAGCAGGAGGTAAAGGGTGGAATCGCTCTGAAACAGGAATGGTAACTTCCACTTTATTTTCACACGATGTAGTCGGACCTCCTACAGGACTCGGAATGATGTTAGCGGCACCGACAATTGCAATACATGGAAACCCTGATCAGATCGAAAGGTTAATACCTCCAATCATCGACGGATCAATTGCTTGGTGTCAGTTATTTTCAGAACCAGGTGCCGGTTCAGATTTGGCGGGACTTCAAACTCGGGCAGTCAAAGATGGAGATGAGTGGATAATCACAGGGCAAAAAGTTTGGACGTCTGGTGGTCATTTGGCCGAGAAGGGCATGCTTATTGCCCGTACTGATATAGACGCTCCTAAGCATCAGGGAATAACATATTTCGCTTTCGATATGGATCAGCCAGGCGTTGAAGTTAGACCACTCAAAGAGATGACTGGTCGTGCTTTATTTAACGAGGTTTTTATTGATGAGGCGAGAGTTTCTAATGATGACGTGATTGGTGGAATTGGAAACGGTTGGGCAGTGGCTAACACTACGTTGATGGTTGAACGCTCAAGTCTGGGAAGTGGAGGACCTCAACCTGTAGTAGTTCCCGCAGGTGGAAAAGCCGGACGTCTAGACAGGAAAGTTGGAGATTTTGTTTTAGGTGTAGACGGGAATGTTGAAACTGACGGAGGGCGTGGTTTAGACATCAGATGGCTTTCTGACCTAGCTAAAAAAGTCGGATCAGCTAGCGATCCCGTTGTTAGACAAGAGATTGTAAAACTTCACATATTGGGCGAAGTGAACCGCTTAAATATGTTGAGAGCGAAAGCGGGAGGAAGTCGAACTGGGGCTGAGGGAAATCTAGCAAAATTAGCTATGAGCGAACTTGTCCGTAGAAGCAGAGATGTAGGAAATTTGATTATTGGAGCCGACGGAATGTTAAGTAGTTCTGCAAGTTCTTTTGATGGAAGGGTTCAAGAGGCAACAATTTTCAGCCCAGCACCATCAATCTATGGAGGCACAGATCAGGTCCAAAGAAATATAGTTGGAGAACGAGTTTTAGGTTTGCCAAAAGAACCAGGTCCAAGCAAAGAAACTCCTTTTAAAGAGTTGCTTCAGAATTAATTACGTATATTCGAAAATCCATCAAATAAGACTTGACGAACCTTTTTAGGTGCCTCCGTCATGGACATGTGACCCACTCCACTTAGTTCTATGACAGTTGGTTCCGCTAGCGCATCAATAAGTGGTTGAGCGGAGCGCCTTGGTGTCATCTTGTCTTTGGTGCCGAGGATTAAAGTCGTAGGGCAGTTTACTTTTTGGGCTTTTTCAAGAGTCTCTTCATAGGTTGAACATATTGAAAGATCAAGACTTAGGATGCCGGGTTTCGAGTTTTCAACTACTGCTGTTGCGCCTCCAATCATCCATAACCCAGGAGTAGGGTTACCTCCAAGATGCTGATCTGGCCCATGACCCCAGCCAGCTATGAAGCTGGCTCCTTTAGGCAAGTTGTCATCAGCGGCAGCTTGCAAGTCAGGATGTACTGGCATCGCAGCAGCTACAGCAATCAAAGTAGTTGAAAGAACAGAATCAGGGTGATTGGCTGCAGTCGCTAAAGCAATAAACGAACCCATTGAATGTCCAACTATGTGAGCAGGACCTCCGAGACGATCTATAACTTTTGAAACCCAATCAGCCATTTCATCAATTGTTTCTAATGGGGGTCCTGCACTTTCGCCATGAGCTGGAAGATCTACAGCGAAACACCTAAACCCGTGATGGGACAGAAAACGGGTTTGTTGAAACCATACTGTTCTGTCCATGCCCGCACCATGAATTAGAATTACTAGCGGGTCATTCTCATTCATATCTTCAATGTCAATGCCACCATTGGCCGCACTAAAATGACTGTCTGCGAGATCGATAATCATGATGTTTTAACGTTGAGAAGCTTTGAGAGCTCTATCTAGATCAGCGCATATATCATCCGGGTCTTCAAGGCCAACAGAAACCCGAACAAGATCCTCACCAATTCCAGCTGCAGAAAGGTCCTCTGCGCTCATTTGTTGATGAGTAGTAGAAGCAGGATGTATCACCAATGTTTTAGCATCTCCGACATTTGCCAGGTGAGAAGCTAACTCAACAGATTCGATAAATTTTCTCCCAGCTTCACGACCACCAGCAATTCCGAAACTAAGTATTGCACCTGAACCTTTTGTGTATAAACGTTTTGCCAATTCGTGATCAGGGTGGCTTGGATGATCTGGGTGTCTTATCCATTCAACAGCATCATGCTTATCTAAAAGGTCAATAACACTATGGGTGTTTGAAACGTGCTTCTGCATGCGTAAAGGAAGCGTCTCGATTCCCTGCAGTATGTAGAAGGCGTTAGCGGGACTCATACAAGCTCCGAAATCTTTAAGACCCTCCGACCTTGCCCTCATTGAAAGAGCCTGTGGACCGAATTCATCTGTGAAAACAATTCCGTGGTAACCGTCATACGGCTCAGAAAGGGTAGGAAATTTGCCGGAAGCGGCCCAATCGAAACGACCCCCATCAACAACAGCTCCTCCTATAGCGATACCGTGACCGCCTAAGAACTTGGTTAGAGAATGAATTACGACATCCGCACCATGTTCGATCGGACGGATCAGGTAAGGTGTGGCAAAAGTTGCGTCAACGACTAGAGGCACTCCAATACTGTGAGCAGCATCCGCAATTGCTTGAATATCTAAAACTTCTATTCCCGGATTGCCCAGAACTTCCGCATAAAACAATTTTGTATCTTCAGTAGCTGCGTCAAGAAAATTTTTCGGATTGTGTGGATCAACAAAAGTTGTTGAGATTCCAAATCTAGGCATAGTAAAAGTCATCATGTTGTGACTGCCACCATAAAGATTTTGACTTGAGACTATATGATCACCAGAATCCAAAAGAGTTGCTACTGCCAGGTGAAATGCAGCCATGCCACTCGAAGTGCATACCGCTCCGACTCCACCTTCAAGTGCAGCGATTCTCTCTTCGAGAACAGCAACTGTCGGATTGGAGATTCTGGTGTATATGTGTCCGCCTGCCTCAAGGTTGTAAAGAGCCGCTGCCTCATCTACAGAGTCGAAGACATAAGAGGTTGTCTGATATATGGGAACAGCTCTCGAACCGGTAACAGGATCCGGTCTTTGACCAGCATGTAGAGACTGAGTGTCAAATTTATGAGCATCTGGTTCAACCATGTATTCAAGGCTACGCAGTAGTAAGCATTTACAAATGCCTGTGAGCGACTAAGTTGCAAATATTAATGTTTTTATTTACAGAGAATTTTAAATAGAAGGTAAAGAGATGAAAATTGGTTTCATAGGTTGCGGTAATGTCGGCGGAAAACTCTCTTATAGTTTGCTGAGAAACGGCTTTGATCTAATGGTCAGAGACTTAGACAAAAAAGTTGCCCAACCACTCTTGAATGAAGGCGCAAATTGGGCTGAGTCGCCGAAACAAGTCGCTGAAACATGTGATGTGATTATCACATGTTTACCTTCGCCGAAAGCATGCAAAGAGGTAATGGAGGCTCCTGATGGTGTATTGGCAGGACTTTCAGAGGGAAAAGTATGGATGGAAATGAGCACTACTGATGAAACTGAAGTTCGACGTATAGGTAAATTGGTTGAAGATACCGGCGCTTACCCAGCAGATTGTCCAGTTTCAGGAGGATGCCACAGGGCAGCAACAGGAAACATCTCAATCTTCGTTGGTGGGGAAAGAGAAGCTTTTGAAAAAATCTTTCCAATAGTTTCAGCTATGGGCAGAAACATACTGCATACAGGTCCTCTGGGTTCAGCTTCAGTATTGAAAGTTTTGACTAATTATCTTGCTAGCGCGAATTTAGTTTCTCTCGCTGAAGCCTTAACAACAGCCTCAGCAGCAGGAATGGACTTGAACACCACTTATGAGGCAATCCGGATTTCTTCCGGTAATTCATTTGTTCACGAAACAGAAAGTCAGGTGATATTGAATGGAAGTCGCAACATCAATTTCACCATGGATTTGGTAGTAAAAGATGTCAGCCTTTTTGATCAGATTGCCAAGAAACACGAAGTGCCCCTTGAACTTTCGCCGATGCTCGTAAAAATTTTTGAAGATGGAATGGACCGGTACGGGGAAAGAGAATGGTCATCGAACATAATAAGAAGACTTGAAGATGCAACCTCTATAGATGTGAGAGCTCCTGGGTTTCCAGAGGAGATGACTTGCGATGAGGAAGAAGTTCCAGGTCAAGAAGTAATCCCAAAACGTTAAGGAAATTTAGATTGAACGAGATACCAAAGGTGATGAAGGGCGTTCAACTGACTGGTAACGGAGGTCCTGAAAAACTTTCTTTTCGTGACGACATTCCCACTCCAGAGATTAACGAAGAAGAGGTATTGATTGAAGTCAAAGCCTGTGGGATGAATAATACTGACATCAATACAAGGGTCGGATGGTATTCGAAGTCAGTTGCCGCGGCGACTTCAAATGAAGGTTTTTCAAACATTGAAGATGAAAACACCTGGGGAGGGGAGAGTCTGTCTTTTCCTAGAATTCAAGGCGCAGATCCATGTGGTGTGGTTGTTGCAGCCGGAAATGACACAAATCAAGAACTCATAGGAACACGTGTCATCGTCGATCCTTGTATAAGAGACCCAAAGTCAAAAAACTGGAGAGAAAACGCGAAATATCTAGGAAGTGAAATAGACGGTGGGTTCGCACAATATTGTGCCGTCCCATCTAGAAATGCTCATCCGGTTAACTCAGAAATGACAGATATAGAACTAGCATCTTTCCCATGTTCATGGGCCACAGCAGAACACATGCTTACACGGTCGCGCTTGGAGAAGGGTCAGACAGTTGTTGTGACTGGAGCATCAGGAGGAGTTGGCACTGCACTGATACAACTCGCCAAACTTCGTGAAGCTACCGTCATAGCTGTCACCAGCACAGAAAAATTCGATTCAATAAAAAGATGTGGCGCAGATTTGCTTTTAGATCGCAATGAACACGATCTGAAAAATAAGATTCTTGAGTTAGGACATGGACCTATAGATGTTCTTGCAGATGTAGCGGGCGGAAATAATTTCGCAGAACTATTTGAGACAATAGGTAAAGGCGGATGTTACACAACTGCAGGAGCAATTGCAGGACCAATAGTTGAACTAGATTTAAGAATTCTGTATTTGAACGATTTAGAGATGCATGGATGCACTGTTTACGACCCTTCTGTTTTCAAGGCGTTAATCGGATACATAGAAGAGGAGAAAGTCGCTCCAATGGTAGGAGGAGTTTTCGACCTGCAAGACATCAATTCAGCACAAGAAGAATTTTCTAAAAAACAACATGTCGGAGCTATGGTTCTCAAAGTTGATTGAGAGCTAGTTTATTCCCCGTTCTTTACCCTCCCAGTAAGGCGCCCTCAGCTCTCTCTTTAGAACTTTCATAGCACCACTCAAAGGTAAGGGTTCCTCTCTGAACTCCACGCTCTTGGGCACTTTGTACCCCGCGATTGACTCTCTGGCATGGGCAATAAGGTCATCCTCACTTGCACTGCCACCAGCTTCGAGAACGACTATGGCATGAACAGCTTCACCCCATGTGTCGTCAGGAATTCCGATAACAGCTACTTGCGCAACTGCTGGATGACTTGAAATAGCGTTCTCAACCTCAGAAGAATAAACATTTTCTCCGCCTGTAACTATCATGTCCTTGACCCGATCGACCAAGAACAGGTAACCATCTTCATCGAAATAGCCTGCATCACCAGTGTGGTACCAGCCATTAGCAAAAACTTCATCAGTTGCTTCAGGCTTATTCCAATATTCGGTCATGAAATTGCCGCCTCGTGCACACACTTCACCAATCTCACCTTGAGGCAGCTCATTCCCATCTTCATCTTGAATAGATACAACAGTTCCTATAACTGGCTTACCAACGCTAGATAGTTTTTCACTTTCGAGGAAATGATCATCAGCTCCCAAGATTGTCAAAGTTGAAGAGCTTTCCGTCATTCCATAACCCTGAATTAACTCAACGTCAGGCAGATCAGAAAATAGTCTTTCCAGAATTTGCCTTGGCATAGGAGATGCCCCATAAATCAGTTGCTTAAGCGATTTAAGACGTGATGGGTTGTATCCTTCCGCTGCGAGGCACATGCCAATCATTGTTGGGACCATAAGTGTTTGCTCAACTTGGTGAGCTTCCATAAGAGCCATAGCCCCCTCCGGGTCGAACATTGGGATGAAAACAACATTTCCTCCCGAGTAAGGAGGAGCCAACACTCCTGTCATTGAAGCAGCATGAAACATCGGAGTTTGCATCAGATATGAAGAGACCTCGAATCCTCCCAGAGCTATGACGCCGTGGTAAAGATTTAGAACTTGCGCTCTTTGACTTATAAGCACGCCTTTTGGGAGACCTGTAGTTCCACCTGTGTACATGAGCACGACAGGATCATCTTCATCGGGCTCCTCTGGTAAAGAAGGTGAAGAAGACTCCAAAAGGTCTTCGTATTTCAAATCATGTTGGACGTCACCTTCACCTATCAAAACAACATGTCTTATGGGGTCATCTTCTCCGAGTTCTTCGCGTGCCGCAGTAATTAGTGGAGCGAAAAACTGGTCGGTAAAAATAACTTCTGTGCCTGAATCATTAAGAATGTAGGCCAACTCTTTTGGTGCCAAACGAAGGTTCAACGGGTTGATGATTCCAGCGCCCAAGAAAGCAGAATGCCAGAGTTCCAAAAATTGGTGACTGTTTAAAGCCATTACAGCGAATCGATCTTTTTTACTGACACCAAGCTCAGAAGAGAGACTATTGCATAGACGTAAAACTCGTTCATGATGAGTGTCCCAGTCACTCTGATAGGCACCATCGATGATTCCGGTATTTTTTCCAAATTTTTTGATCGCAGGTAGATACAAGCGCGGATAGATAAGTTCTTTCATAAAAAGAAAGTTATCTCTTTTTGTCTCACATAGCACACGGGGCTTCCTTTGACAGAGCTGATTCCATTCGAGTGGTCAACTAAATGACAATTGAGGGAAAATAAGAGATGCCTCGATCTGTATTTGTACATGAGACAATAGACATAGTTGGACAAGGTCAATACGACTACATGGAACATGTCGCAAAAGAACCTACAAATTTCATGCCAGATATGACTTCTCTCCAAGGCTCATTTTTCGTTCTTGGATTTGCCGGAGGAAGGTGGCCGCAAGTGGTGAATATCTGGGACTGTGGAACTGATGGTTGGGAAGGATGGGGGAGAAATCTTGACCGTCTCAACTTAAAGCGGAGAAACGCCTTTTATGGGGAATGGTGGGATGAGGCATCCCAGTGGAGAACCGGCGGCTATGACCGAGTTTGCGCTGGAGTGGAGGGTTCACCATCAACTGAAGAGATAGTGGAGATGGGAATCAGAGGTTCACTTTTCGTCAATGAAGTTTTTAGCGTTACCCCAGGAGAACAGATAAATTTTCTCAATGAAGTAGTTCGCAAAAGAGTTCCGGTGATGGAAGATTATGGAGTCTTCCCAACGGGACTGTGGGAAGTCACGACCAATAGTCATGAAGTAGTGATGATTTGGGCAACAACAGTAGAAAAATGGACTTTGCTTAGAAAAAATTTTGATACAACCAGAGGTTTGGACGACACCGGCGATGAAGACAGACGACTCTCAGAAAATCAGCAACTCCTTTCTTCTTATGCGGTTAGCGGAGACACACAGCTCATGACTCCGTTGCCAGGAACTGTCTACGGGCCCTCTGACTGGGAAGAAGCAGATGAGCAAGACTGGTATGAGTAGGTTCATCGTATGAGTGCAGGTATTTCAGATTATGAACTTATGAATCCTGAAGTTCTCGAAGGACTTAGCGTGGTTGAAATCCCAGTAGTCGATGGACACGAAGAAGACATTTCAGATTTTGCACTCATAGTTGAAGGTGACCCAGAAAAATTTGAAGTTCCTATAGTCCCGTGGCCAGTTCCTGGAGAAAGACCCTTGGATCCTGAAACGGGTATCTGTGCAGGCACTACGGAAGGTTGGTTCTCATCAGAGTGGTTGGAAGGAAGGCTTGTAGGGAAAAATGAAGCAGTTGCGGGTGAATATGTAATAGGTTTTGCAGTTGACGGAGATGAGTCACTTCCTAAAGCGGTAGATCTTTGGCACATGAATTACCACCCCGACGGAGGGCAACTTTTCTACTCCACAGAGCAGACACCGTTCATTATTCCTGTTATTCCTGCAGGGCAGGAACCTGAAATCGATAAGGCAAAAGCAATTTATTGTGACGGAACTTACGGGATATGTCTTCTACCCGGAGTTTGGCACGAAGGGGTTTTCCCGATTAATGGAAACGCACGGTTTTTTACCCGACAAGGACGAGTTCATGGCAGAGTTTCAGTTGATTTTGGAAAAGAATTCGACTGCCTTCTTCGCGTTTCTCTTGAAAAGCCGTTTGATTAGGTTGGAGATTCGCAAATTACAAGCGGTATGTCTCTCTCGGTACGTTTCTGGTAATTCTCATAGTCGGGCCATTCTGCAACCGCTATAGGCCAAAGCTCTTCTTTTTCAACAGCAGTAGCGGTACGGGCAACTAGATTATGAACCTCACCTTTATCTTGGATAGTAACTTCAGGATTTGCTTGAAGATTCAAGTACCACATCGGATGTTTTGGGGCACCTCCCATTGAAGCAACAGCAAGATAACGACCCCCATCGCAGACTCTGACAATTGGACTACGTCGAATTGCACCCGTACGACGTCCTCTAGTGGTCAAAATCACACAAGTAGCCCCATGAAACTCATAACCATCTGCTCCATCGGTAGCAAGATAACGCTCCACATGGTCAGCGGCT
>DBFL01000080.1 GCA_002294285.1 Candidatus Neomicrothrix sp. UBA881 | reverse complement strand
GTCGGATTTTTCAAAGGTGTAAAAATCTGAAGGGCTATGAAGATTCGTAGGCCTCAATCACATCATTAGCAGGACCATCGGCGACCACAACTCCGGACTCGAGCCAGATAACCCGTTGACAAGACTGTCTGACCTCCTCCAAATTGTGGCTAACAAGTAAAATCGTTCCTGCTTTTGCACGATGTTCATTCAACCTCTGAGAACTTTTTTTCTGAAAAGAACGATCACCAACAGCAAGCGCTTCATCAATCAACAGAATCTCAGGAGCAAGAGCAGTAGCCACAGCGAAATGCAATCTAGCTTTCATACCTGAAGAAAATGTTTCCATAGGCAAATCTAAAAAATCACCCAATTCACAAAAGTCGGCAACATCCTCAGTCATATCTTCCGCTTCAGTCTTGCTTAGACCTTGTGCCAATAAACCCAACTGGATATTACGCCAGCCAGTTAATTGAGGTCTGAGAACCGCTTGAACCCCAAGGAAAGTGGGAATGGACTTAACAAGAATCTCCCCTCGGTTTAAAGGAAGCAGTCCTGTCATTGCTTGAAGAAGACTCGTTTTACCAGACCCGTTAGGGCCAATGAGACCTACAGACTCACCCACATTTACGTCAAATGTGACACCCTTTACTGCCTCAATCACACGAACTTCTGGTTTTTGTCCTCTGATCACTGATCTGATCAATTGACGGTTCGATCTGACCAAATAGTTCACGTGTGCATCTGAACACCGGATAGCTAAATCTGTCATCCGGTTCCCCCGTAAGTTGTTTCTTTAGACCGGAAAACACTTAAACCGACACTCAAAGCTAATAAAGACCAAATGCCACTAGCTAACCAAACTTCCACACCTGTTGAAGTTCCAACCATCACCCACCGCCAAAGCGAGATGAGGCAATAGAAAGGATTGAGAAGAAAAACTGCACGCCAAAAATCATCCTCTACAACACTGTCAACAGAGTAGAGAACCCCAGATACATAAAACAAAAGGCGGAAGACAAAAGGCAGAAGGTTTTCAAGATCTCTGTATGAATGATTGACACGCGCTCCAATAAATCCGACACCAAGACTAAACGCGTTCTGAATGACAAAAACCGGCAAGATGAGAAGCCATCTAAAATCAGGCCAGTTGCCGTAGGCGAGCACAACTATAGACATAACAAGAAACACCGGGATGAAAGCTAAAGCTTGTCCGACCATTGCACTCATAGGCAAAACAGCTCTTGGAAAATGAACTGTTCTTATGAGACCTACGTTTACAACAAGTGACCGTGTGCCCTCAGAAATCACTCGCTGCGAATAAAAGAAAACAAAAACACCGATAGTCAGAAAAACCAGATACTGGTCAACACCGCGATCCATAGGGATGATCAAACCGAAAACAAGAAAATAAACTCCCACCTGAAGCAAAGGATTAAGAATAAGCCAGATACTGCCAAGAAGAGTGTGCGAATTCTGTGAACGCAGATCTTCAAGCGGTACGCGAATCATGAAATGACGGTGCGCCCACAGTCTTTTCAGATATTCACCTGGAGAGACCAACTCTCCGACTTTTAATAAGTTCATTAGGTACCTAATCCTATTGGAGTCAAATAGATTCCATAGTTTCAATGATCGTAGAGCCTTAAACTCTTAGTTGCGCTAACGTGCCATCACATAGTTTTTGGAAAATTTTATGGACCCGAAGATAAGTGTTCTACTAGGAACCAAAGCCGAGATGATAAAAATAGCTCCTGTATTGAAGGAGTTGGAGAAACGCGGACTTGCATATCGACTCATCGAAACCGGCCAGCATGGCGCTTATCTTGACAGGCTAAGAAAAGAATTCAATATACGTGAACCTGATGTTCGGCTTGGAAAGAAAAAAGATGTGGACACTTTTTTTGAAGCATGCAAATGGCTCTGCGGACTGGCCCCGATAATTTTTCAAAAAAAACGTCTCAGACAAGAAATTTTCTCCCTTTCGACTGAAGTTTGTCTAGTCCATGGAGACACACCATCAACTCTCATCGGAACCATATTCGCTAAAAGAGCAGGGCTGAAAATAGCGCATCTCGAATCTGGTTTGCGATCTGGAAATTATAGGAACCCTTTTCCGGAAGAAGCGATCCGAGTCATAGTAATGAAACTTTCCGATGTGCTTTTCGCCCCGGACAGCGAAGCGGTTTCAAACCTGCAAAAGTTAAAAGTAAAAGGTCGGATAGAAGAAACAACGATAAACACAGGGATTGAATCCCTAGAAGAAAACATTGAAACAGTTGAACCATCCTCTGGACCGGTAGTTGTCACTCTTCACAGAGTTGAAAATTTACACAACAGAAATCGTCTAAATGGTTTCTTGGAACTATTAGAACAAATAAAAAGAAAAGGACAAGAAGTCCTATTTGTTGTACACCAACCAACTCAAGAAGTTCTTAAAAAGCAAGGAATGGAAAGAAAATTAACGGAATTGGGAATCACAATGGCGCCTCTCATGCCGTACAAGGAATTTGTAGAAAAACTTGCATCAGCGCCCTATGTGATTACAGACGGAGGTTCCATCCAAGAGGAAACTGCCCATATGGGAATTCCTTGTTTACTGTGGCGTAGAAAAACAGAACGTCAAAATGGACTAGGACACAATGTCGTAATAAGCAATCACGACATGAGAATCAGCGAGAACTTTCTGGAAAATTTTCAGAAACACCGTAGAGAGGCAAAAAAAGAGACATTTAACCCCTCATCCCAGATTGTTGACATTCTTGAAAACGCATAAAAGCAAATTAGTTCTGGGGTGTTTTTTTCATGAAAAAACCTGCGGCCACTGTAAGAAGCAAATCTCTAATTAGTAAAACAACTCTAAAAGCTCCAACAAGCAAGAGTGCGTTCATGGTCCAGTCGACTAAAGCAATAAATGAAGGCTCAAACACTCCCAGTCCATGGGGAGCAAAAGGAGTAAAGAGACTGATTCTCCATAAAAGAGAGAAACCACCAACGGCAGTTGGCCAATCAATTGATTGGCCCATTAATTGTAAATAAGTGTAAAAAACCGTTCCAAAGACAAACCAGTAAAAAACTAGTGAAATGTACATTTGGGCGATCCCAAGATTTGAAATTTTGCTCGGCGTTTCCAAATCCTTACGTTTAGCCCACCAAACCAGAGCCTTGTGCAAAATGGGTCGCGCCAAAATCGTTACAGCAATTAGAAAAACTGCTGAAACCCAGCCAACCCAGTAAGGAATTGCAGAAGAAGAAGCAAGCAGTAATGAACCGATAAGAACAGCGATGGGGATAGCAAGCAAATTTTCCAGCAC
>DBFL01000075.1:3993-4148 GCA_002294285.1 Candidatus Neomicrothrix sp. UBA881 | reverse complement strand
CTTTTAATTTGAACCTCATTGTCTTTAACAACAAAAGAAACCTGTCCATCATCTAACACTCTTATTATGTCTGAAAGTAAAGCTCCTGGAATTACAGCTTTCCCATCTTCTTCACCACCAACGTCAAGTTGTATTCGAATTGTTAAATCTAAATC
>DBFL01000075.1:0-3607 GCA_002294285.1 Candidatus Neomicrothrix sp. UBA881 | reverse complement strand
TTTGTTCCACTTCTGTTTGGTGTTGCTCTTCTTGCTAATGAAAAGCTTTTTTCTAATATTTCTTTTTCACATTTAAATTTCATTTATAACTCTTTGTTTTTTTTAAACTTAGTAGATGTAATAGGTCTTGTGAATTGTGGATAAAACTTTATTTTTGCAGGTCAGGCGTGGTTTTACAATCCACTTTTAATTCACAAATAGTCACAAGAAAAAGAAGAAGAAAAAAAGCTTGTGGAAAACATTATTTATTGTCACGTAAAGCCGAAATCAATGCTGTTACTTGATCATAGATTTCTCTTCGTTCTGCCATTAAAGCTTTAATTTTTTCAACGGCATGAATAACGGTTGTGTGATCACGACCACCAAACTCTCTTGCAATACTTGGATAACTTAAATCTGTTAACTCACGAAAAATGTACATTGCTACTTGTCTTGCTGTTACTAAAGGTCTTCTTCTGCTGCCACCGACTAATTCACTTTTAGAAAAACCATACATTTCTGTTGTTTGTTCAAAAATTAAGTCTGGTGTAATTGGTCTTGGCGCATTTGAACTTATTAAATCGCCAAGAACTGTTATTGCTAAAGCTTTAGTACAAGGCTCGTGGTTTAAATTTGCATATGCAGAAACACGTGTTAGTGCACCTTCAAGCTCTCGAATGTTTTCTGTGATGTTTTCGGCAATAAATTGAAGAACTTCATCCGGGACTGTTATTCCACCGGGGTTTTCTTCAGCCTTTTTTCTTAAGATTGCTAAACGTGTTTCAAGGTCTGGTGCTTGAATATCTGTTACAAGACCCATTTTAAAACGGCTTCTTAATCGATCTTCAAGTGTTGGAATAGAATCAGGGGGCCTGTCGCTTGAAAGGACTATTTGCCCACCTGCTTGTTGGATTGTGTTGAAGGTGTGAAAAAACTCTTCTTGAAGCCCTTCTTTGCCTTCCATGAATTGAATATCATCAACCAATAAAACATCAATTTCACGGAAATGCTGTTTGAATTCAGGAAGTGTTTTATTTCTGATTGCTTCAACGAAACGATTCATAAAAGTTTCGCTTGAAACATAACGCACTTCATGATTTTTATAGTGATCCGCCACATAGTTTCCTACCGCTTGTAAAAGGTGCGTTTTACCAAGGCCGGCATCACCATAAATAAAGAGAGGGTTATAAGAACGACTGGGGGTTTCTGCAACAGCAAGAGCTGCAGCGTGAGCAAAGCGATTTGAAGAACCTATGACGAAATCATCGAAAGTGTATTTAAAGGTTTTTGTCCCGGCTGTGTTTGTTTGTTCTTGTTCAGCCGATAGGTCAACATTTGAAACAATTTTGTCGTCAGTAGATGTTTCTAACGAGTCCAACATAATGTTGTTTTCTATTTCTTCTATGCTTTCCAACATGAAACCATCTTCGTTTTCTTCAATTTTTGTTTGAAGTTCACTTAGCGGTTCTGTTACAACGTTTACAGAAACTTTGAATTGATCGTCACTTATTTCAGAAAGAGTTTCTGAAACAAGTTTTTTGTATCTGCCCTCTATTCGATCTCTAACTACAGTACTTGGCACTTGAAGTACTAGGTGATCGTCTTTTATTTCTATTGGTATAACTGAACTAAATGTTACTTGCCAAACAACTTCGGAAACCTGGGATTTAATTGCTTGGGAACATGATTCCCATATAAACGTTGCGTTTTCTTCAATTATTTCTTCCAAAACATCTCCTATTTATTATCCACAGGTGTGGATTTTGGTGTGGAAAGAAATTTGAAGCTTTCGAGAGTAAAAACACATTATTTCAGGCCACTAAGTCGAAAAACGTAGCATTATATTGGTGCTAGTACGCAAGGCGGGCGGGCAATAAATATTATTTGTTTGCATATTTTTTGTCCACAGCTAATTTTTGTTGTGCATATGTCAGATTTTTTATTCACAAGCAAATTTTTTAGCTGTGGGTTGTTTTTGCGGTTGGTGTCTAGTGTGCCTCGACATACGATCAATAGTTAGACGTTTGTTATATGCGACAAAACAAACAAAGTTAAACAAGAAGATTTTTAATTGTTATGACTGCATATTTTTTATCAGTGCGGTTAAAACAGGAGTTAATTTATGAAAAGAACTTTTCAACCTAATAATAGAAGGAGATCAAGAAAACATGGTTTCCGTCACAGAATGCAAACACGAGCAGGAAGAGCTGTACTTAAAGCCCGCCGGCAGAAGGGTCGTTCACGGCTATCAGCTTGATAGGCCGACTTCATTACAAACGCGACTTTGACAATCTTCGGATTAATGGAAAACAAGTAAAACGAAGATTAATTAGCGTTACTTTTAATCCTTCTGATACTTGTTCAGATGGTGTCAGGGTTGCATTTGCTGTGGGGCGTTCTGTTGGTGGAGCTGTCGTAAGAAACCGTATTAAAAGAAGACTTCGAGGTGTTTTTATTCAAATGATTACTACAAATAATTCAATTCCTTCTGGTGATTATTTGATAAGGGTTTTCCCAGGTGTTGAAAAAAAATCGTTTGTTTTTTTATCAGAAAAACTAGAAGAAATTTTTGAAGATTTAAGAAAAGATACAGATCCAATTGTTTAATTATTGTTTGGTAGACGCAGAAAAAAAGAAAAAAGGTTTTCTTGTGAACGTAGTGTTATTTTTTATTAGTTCATATCAGAAAGTTTTTGATGGTAGACCCAGTACTTGTAGGTTTGTTCCGTCTTGTTCAACCTACGCTATTGAATCATTTGAAAAACATGGTTTTTTTAGGGGTTTTCTTCTAACAATTAAAAGATTATTTAACTGCAATCCTTGGGGTGGCTATGGGATTGATTGTGTTCCGGATAAAAAGGGCAAAGTAAATGTTTGATTTATTAGCAACACTTCTTTCCTGGTTTTACGATTTTTGGCCCTCTTATGGAATGTCTATAACTCTGTTAACTGTATTAATAATGGTTATTCTCACGCCATTAACACTTAAGCAAACTCGCTCGATGATCAAAATTCAGCATGTTCAGCCGGAATTAAAAAAAATTCAGAATAAATACAAAAATGATAAAGAAAGAATGAACAAAGAAGTTATGGCTTTCTATCAAGCTAATAACGTAAATCCTCTTTCAGGATGTTTGCCTCTTTTTGTTCAAGCGCCTGTTTTTCTTGTTTTGTACAACGTCATTAATGGTTTAACTCGACGTCTTTCGAATTTAGGCGAGCATACAGGCTGGGTAATGGGGATTTTTAACCAGGATGTTTCTGTTCCACCTGAACAGGCAAGAGTTTTTTATCCAGATTATATCGATCATCAAAGTTCTCTTTTTCAAGATCTAAGCAAAGAGAATGAGATGGTTTCGTGGGGTGTTGATCTAGCTAGATCTGCAAGTGATGCGTTGTCTGAAAGTTTTGTTGTTTCAATTCCTTATTTCATTTTAATTCTTTTGGTTTTTGCAACTTCCTGGTATCAGCAAAAACAAATAAGAGGAAGAAATCAACAAGCTGCAATAAGTCCACAACAACAGATGATTTTTAAAGTAATGCCTTTCTTTTTGCCAGTTATTTCTTTTAGTTTTGATGCAGCTCTTGTTGTTTATTTTGTTATTTCGAATCTCTACAGGATTGCGCA
>DBFL01000091.1:10342-11888 GCA_002294285.1 Candidatus Neomicrothrix sp. UBA881 | reverse complement strand
GCGGCGGGTGTGGGGACATTAGGTGTTGTGGATATGGACACCGTCGAGGAATCGAACCTCCAGAGGCAAATTTTGCACAGCACAGAAACAATCGGCAAGAACAAAGTGGATTCAGCTAAAAAGACCTTGCTGTCTCTTAACCCTGAAATAAATGTAATTACATACAACGAGCTTTTGGATCCAGAAAATATCCTGGAGATAATTGCTGATTACGATGTAGTAGTTGATGGAACCGACAACTTTCAGACCCGATATTTAATCAACGACGCGACAGTTAAAACAGGCATTCCAGTTGTGCATGGATCAATATTCAGGTTTGAAGGTCAGATAACAGTTTTTGATCCGAAAAACGGACCCACTTACAGAGACATGTTTCCCGAGTCGCCAGATAATGGATCTATTCCTAACTGCTCAGAAGCTGGAGTTCTAGGGGTTCTACCAGGAATAGTTGGGTCTATCCAAGCACTGGAGGCAATAAAAATAATTCTTGGAATCGGTGAAGGGCTTACAGGAAGAGTGATTGTTTTTGACGCACTTGAGATGTCCTTTCGAGAATACAGAATTGAGCGAGATCCTAGCAATCAGATCACTTGGGAAAATCGAGATCAAATCAAATTTGAACGAAATGAAAAAAACGATCAAACCAATTCTGTTAAACCACCTGAAACGTGATGCAACTAAAGATAGTCAGTTGACTGTCAGAAAATTTTGAGTTTTCTCAATTACGCCCGTACGATTGATCCTTACTGTTAGAAAGTTCATCGATGTCAGAGATTGCAATAGTTGGAACAGGCTACGTTGGTTTGACCGCAGGTGCTTGTTTTGCGCATCTAGGTCATCGAGTTTCCTGCTATGACATCGATGAGTCAAAAATAAGCAAACTTTCAAACGGAGAAATACCCATAGTAGAAGAAGGCCTTGAAGCTCTTGTCAAGGAAGGACTTCAGTCAAACAAGCTTTCATTTTCTACTGACCCCCAAAAAGCAGTGTCCGAATGCGAAGTAGTTTTCTTGTGTGTTCAAACACCACAACTGCCTGATGGCACAACTGACACTTCGATGATCGATTCGGCAGTTAGCCAAATAGCCGAGTTTTTGCCTGAGAACTCTGTTCTAGTTAACAAATCAACAGTCCCAGTTGGATCAGCTAAAAAGGTTTTTGAAAACCTGAAGAGGTCCGATGTCGAAGTAGTATCAAACCCCGAATTCCTAAGAGAAGGCACTGCCGTCAACGATTTCCTCAACCCGGAAAGAATAATTATTGGTTCTGAAAACGAGAATGCAGCTCAAATAGTTGCAGAAATGTACAAAAAAATCGAAGCCCCTGTTTTGATAACCGACCCGATTTCAGCAGAAACAATCAAATACAGCGCCAATGCGTTTCTAGTGACCAAGCTTTCTTTCATCAATTCGATTGCTGCAGTCTGCGAAGGGGTAGGAGCCAATATTGATGATGTAATTGAAGGGATCAGTTACGACTCAAGAATAGGTGACAAATACATGAAACCTGGCCCCGGATGGGGAGGTAGTTGTTTTCCCAAAGACAC
>DBFL01000091.1:3430-9952 GCA_002294285.1 Candidatus Neomicrothrix sp. UBA881 | reverse complement strand
GTCAACGAAGAACAGTTTGACCGTGTGGTAAGTAAAATACGCGAAGCTGTGGGAGGAAACTTAAACGAAAAAACAATCGCCATTTGGGGCATCACATTTAAGGCCGGCACCGACGATTTGAGAGATTCACCATCAATAGCTGTAATAAACAGACTCTTGTCAGAAGGAGCCAAAGTTAAAGCTCACGACCCGACAGTGTCAGACAACAAAGAAGGCATCCCCCCACAAGTTCTGATAGTTGATGATCCAATTGTTGCATGCGATGATGCAAATGCAGTAGTGCTTTTAACTGATTGGGATGAATACAAATCTATTGACCCCAATGAAGTCCTCAAGCGCACATCAGATCCGAATCTTATTGACACCCGAAATGTTTTAGATGTTAAGGAATGGAAGAACCTAGGTTTCGCATATCAAGGAACAGGCCGTTGAAAACATCTAGAAACTCACTCTAGGAAAAAGAGAAACATTTGAAATTTATCGACAGACTTCCTATCGGAACGAAGACGTTAAGTTCAGGGCTCCTAATTAACGGAGTTTCCGCCTACATTTTCATCTCCATAGCCTCCAGAGACCTCGGAGCTGAGATGTATACACCTCTAGGCATGCTTTGGGCACTCAGCTTTCTTTTAGGACCAGGCATATTTCACCCACTAGAACAACAAACCGCCCGTAGCATTGCCAGCCGCTTCGGCGAAGAAACTACTCCCGTCTTTAAAGCGGCATCCATAGTTGGAGGCATAGCAACTCTTCTGATTGTGATTAGTGCCCTGTGTTTCAATTCATGGCTGACAGAAGACATATTCAGCGATCAAAGAAGCTTACTAATAGCAATTATTCTGGTGGTAATAGGATTAGGTTCCGCTCACCTTGTAAAAGGTGTGCTCGCAGGAACAGGTCGTTTCAAAAACTACTCAAGATATTTGATAGGAGAGGGTTTAGGTCGCCTATTAGTAACAGCGATTTTAGTAATTTTTGCTTCAGGCGAAGTTTGGATGTATGGGCTTGCTTTAGGGCTCTCTCCTTTCATAGGGATTTCAGCTGCTCTCTTCAGGCAAAAGGATCTGATCAAACCTGGTCCAAAAGTTAAAGCAAAAGAAATTTCAGGGTCATTGGGAGTTCTATTAATAGCCTCTTTAGCAACAGCAATGGTTCTAAATGTAAGTCCACTAACAGTGGAGCTACTTGCTGAGCCAAATCAAAAAGAAGAACCAGGTAAGTTCCTTAACGCACTTCTCATAGCGCGAATTCCCTTGTTTTTCTTTCAAGCCGTACAGGCAGCGCTTCTACCGAGGCTTTCACAACTTATGGCCTCCAAAGAACTCGAAAAATTTAAACATGAACTAATGAGACTCCTTGGTTTCGTAACCGTGTTTGGGGCATGCTTCCTTTTTTTAATTGCCGTTTCTGGCCAATGGGTTACACGCATCGCTTTCGGCTCAGAGTACGAAATCTCTCGCCAAGACATGACCCTCTTAGCCATATCTAGTGTTGGACTCATGTACGCATTGTCGCTCACACAAGGACTTTTAGCCCTACATCGTCAAGGGTATTCCGCAGCCGCTTGGGTTTCCGGAATAGCTACTTTTCCAGCAACCATCTTTCTTGGGGATGATCTATTTCTCCGAGTAGAAGTTGCTCTAATTGTCACTGTTTTTATAACCACTTCACTACTAGTTTTTTTTATAACGAAAAGTTATAAAAGTCAGAAATTAGAACACGTTTAAATATTGCAAGGCTCCACTAGCAAGAGGCCTGTTGCTTCTACAATCCGAAGTGCGGACAGCAAGGCGACCTGAGAATGATTGCAGAAGATCTACAAAAAATTGAAAGACCTAATCGTCTTAAAGAGAGACATAAATTTAGAGCTTCTCTCGTTCTTATTTCTCTAATAGCCGCATGCGTCATCACAATCCCACCTGCAAAAGCCGACATAAGAGTCACCGTGCAAGCAGGCGACAGCTTGTCTCTAATAGCACTCGAGTACGGTGTTTCAACCCAATCAATAATGAACGCTAATGGAATAACCAACCCCGATCTTCTCTACATGGGGCAAGAATTGATAATCCCAGGTGTGAACCCAACAGCTAGCACAGCTTCTGTAGTCGTCACAGTCGAGTGGGGTGACAGCCTTTCAGCCATAGCCGAAGATTACGGAGTTTCAGTTGCTTCCCTGATGGAAGCAAATGGAATCACAAACGCAAATTCTATTTTTGCCGGACAAGAACTAACAGTGCCAGGAGTTTCAGGGCCATTGCAGCCCGCAGGGCCTGTCATAGTAACAGTGGTATCAGGAGACACTCTTTCTGAAATCGCTTCAAAATACGGGGTAGGACTTTCCGCGTTGATGAATGAAAACGGCATCACAAAACCAGATTCAATTTACATCGGACAAAAAATAAGAATACCCGGGACAGGACCAGCACCTACTACGACACTTCCGCCATTAAGAATCACCGTCCAATCAGGAGACACACTTTCAGTTATCGCAGAAACCTATGGCGTAAAAGTCTCATCAATAGTTTCAGCAAACGGTCTACCAAATGCCAATTTTCTTTCAGTAGGGCAAGAACTGATCATCCCAGGTGTCTATGGGTCAGCAGCATCACCTCAATATTCGACCGACTATGGTCCAGTAGTAGTCAACGGACGAGGCTGGGGACATGGAAGAGGAATGGGCCAATACGGATCTCTCGGTTACGCCATTGACGAAGGCTGGGGAAGAGATCAAATTCTCAATCATTACTATGGCGGAACGACAGGAGGAACTGTCAGCAATGACGAAATAGGTGTCAGACTGCTAAGTCATGATGGGGGACCAACGACTGTTTATGTTGAAAGTGCACTTCTGGCAATCGCAGGAGAAACAGGAAATTGGACACAAGTAAACGGAAAGGCCGTAAAAGTAACTCTCGAAGGCGACACTGATCGTTACAGAATAGCCACAGGACAGTCATGCGCAGGTCCATTTACCAATACAGGGACAGTCATCTCAAGCCCCATAGTCCGTATAAGAGCAGCACATATGGCACCCCCAGGAGCAACCACAACCACAACCACAACCACAACCACAACCACAACCACTCTTCCAGCGGGAGCGACCACAACTATTTCGCCATCAACAACGAGCACAACGACTACAACACTTCCTCCAACAACAACAATTCCTCAACCGGGTTCAGTATTCCAGGTGCTAGACACATCTGATGCAGATCTGAATTGGACCCTTCAAGTTTGCGAGGGTTCAAACAAGTCTTCGTGGTACAGAGGAGAAATAAGAGCTGCAAGAGCCAGTGGAAACCAGAGAACAGTTAATTGGCTACCCATCGAACAGTATTTACGCTCAGTTGTTCCCCGTGAAATGCCCCCGGAATGGGCCGACATGGGAGGTGGAGCTGGCATAGCGGCGCTAGAAGTACAATCTGTGGCCGCTCGTTCCTACGCTTTAGCGGAAAAACGTTATGCATATGCGAAGACCTGCGACACTATTCGTTGCCAAGTCTATGAAGGAAGAAGAAGCCGTTCAGGGAACAGTTCCTGGTCTAATGAAGACCCGAGATCAGATATTGCTATAAGCAACACGGCAGGAATGGTCAGGCTGCAAGACGGCGAAATAGCTCGAACTGAATTTTCTGCTTCAACAGGCGGTCACACAATAACAGCAGATTTTCCAGGAGTCCCAGATGCGGGAGACGACGTTTCAATCAACCCGGTGCACAAATGGACTAAAGAAATATCTGTCAATGACGTCATCTCAAGATTTGGTTTAAAACCACTGTACGAAATAGAAGTCATCACACGTGACGGATTCGGCGACGATGGTGGAAGGGCAGAAGAGATCGAATTCCGGGCAAGAGACGGACAACGTTTCGTTATAACCGGAAACCGTTTCAGACGAGAGTTCGGACTTAAATCAAACTGGTATGGGGTTAATTACGGTCCCCCCGAAGTAGCCACTAAATTTCCAGAAGAAAGACTCGATGAATACAGAGTAACAACTGGTTACACAGAAGAAGAGTGGCAGTCTCTAGTTGACTCAGCTGATCATTTAAAAATGACCACAAATGAATTTCAACTGGCTGCAGTATGGGCAGTTGCATTCCTTCTAAATCTTTCGGGAAGTGAAAGTGGCCCCACTCCACTAGCGGAACCACCTTCGATAGAAGGAACTCGCAATGTTCAAACGGCTTATATGGCTGCAGCAGAAGACCAGAAAGCACTTGAACAAATAGCAGAAGCTTTTGCCATTAATGGAGGTCAAGCCCAAAAAACAGCTGTAACTATACTTGTTTTCTTAGTTCAAATCGCAAAAGCTGCAGGTCGTTAAAGTCCCGTAGTCACTTAATGCTCGCAAGCAAGGTACTCTCCGGTGATGAAAGGTCTTATTTTGGCAGGTGGCAGTGGGAGGCGACTGCGGCCTATAACCCATACGACAGCTAAACAACTAGTTCCCATAGCCAACAAGCCGATACTCCATTATGTGATTGAAGACCTGATAGGAGTTGGAATAACTGATCTAGGAATAGTTGTAGGCGACACATCTGAAGAAATCGAAAAGTCTGTAGGAAACGGTTCCCAATGGGGTGCAGAGATAACTTACATTAAACAAGACAAGCCAGAGGGTTTAGCGCACGCTGTTCTAATCGCAGAACAATTCTTGGATCAGGAAAAGTTTGTCATGTATCTCGGGGACAACATGTTTGAGGACTCTTTACATGAAGTAGTCACAGGCTTTGAAGAATCTTCAACAAATGCTCGACTTCTCTTGTCAAAAGTTGACATACCGCAAGCTTTTGGAGTTGCTGAAATAGGCGAACAAGGAAAGATAAAAAAACTCACAGAGAAACCCGAAAACCCCAAATCAGATTTGGCGCTTGTGGGCGTTTACCTTTTTGACCCGACCATTCACCGTGCAGTGCGGGCTATTGAACCATCAGACAGAGGGGAACTGGAAATAACAGACGCCATACAGTGGATGATTGACAATGAGAAAGCAATAGAACACAGAACGCTAAAAGGCTGGTGGATAGACACCGGCAAGAAAGACCCCTTACTTCTATGCAACGAACTAGTTCTCGATGAGATCAAAACGCAATTTTCAAGTCAAATAGACCAAACAGTAACACTAAATGGAGAAATAGCGATAGGAGAAAACGTTGAAATAATAGATTCAAATATTCAAGGCCCTGCAATTATCGGATCTGGAGTAAGAATAGAAAGAAGCAATATAGGGCCGTATGTTTCGGTCGGCGATGGTTGCAAGATCGATAATTCCACAGTTGAAAGGTCAGTGCTAATGGAGGGAAGTTTTGTCAGCGGGGTAATGAAGTTGACCAAATCTGTTCTAGGAAGAGAAGTCGAAATCAACGGAGAAAAATCAGATCAGCAAAAACCTACATCAATCATGTTGGGTGATAAAACGAAAATGGATCTTAGTAATGGCTGAGATCCAAAGGTCAGAAACTATCAGTGGAGTAGTAATAGTAGAACCTCAAATATTTCAAGACCCCCGCGGATTCTTTGCGGAGACATGGAGACAGGAGTGGTTACCTGAGAGCAGACCAATGATTCAATCAAACAGAGCGGACCGTTCAAAAGGCACTTTAGTAGGACTTCACTACCACTTGAATCAGGCAGATTACTGGTATGTGTCTCATGGAGTTGCCCAAGTGGTGCTCCATGACCTTAGACAAGGTTCCCCGACACAGGGCTCAACGCTTAGTTTTAACTTAGGGTCACTCGACCAGTCGAAACAAAAAGGTGTTTATATACCGCCAGGTGTGGCCCATGGGTTCGCCGCAATAACAGACATAACCATCACATACCTAGTTGACAGATATTACGATCCGCAAGATGAATTAGGTGTGGCTTGGAACGACCCTGAAATCGGGGCTGTCTGGGAGGTAGATGAACCAGTACTTTCTGTTAGAGATCAGTCCAATCCTCTAGTGGAAAATATGGAAAACCATTTAAAACCCAACTACCAGGAAGATCGATGAAATGCGTTTATTGGTAACAGGCGGAGCTGGTTTTATAGGTTCAAATTATGTAAAACAATCAATCTCACAAGGCAATGAGGTAATTGTTTATGATGCGCTCACCTATGCAGGTAATTTGGACAACCTAAAAGAAATCGAAGAAAATGACGCATACAAGTTCATCCATGGTGATGTATGCGACTTAGAGAAACTAAACCGTGCGATTAAGGGTTGTGACGGGGTGGTTCATTTCGCAGCTGAAAGTCATGTGGATCGGTCAATAACTAACCCAGGGCCATTTATTGAAACGAACTGCACAGGAACAGGAAATCTCTGTGAAGTCGTTGTCAAAAATCAAATAGAGAAATATGTACATGTATCCACCGACGAGGTTTACGGCTCCATTGGAACCAAAATCGGGGAGGGGTCTTTTACTGAGAGAGACCAACTCAATCCTTCCTCTCCTTATTCAGCGACGAAAGCAGCAGGGGACCTTATAGTGCTTTCATATCATCAAACACACGACATGCCAGTAAGCATTATC
>DBFL01000091.1:0-3065 GCA_002294285.1 Candidatus Neomicrothrix sp. UBA881 | reverse complement strand
ATTCCCCTTTTCATCACCAATCTGTTAGAAAAAAAGCCTGTTCCTCTATACGGGGATGGCCTACACATCAGGGATTGGTGCAACGTGGAAGACACCTGCAAGGCTATTGACACGGTCTTGCAAAAAGGCGATGAAGGATCTATTTACAATGCCGGAGCAGGCAATGAAAAAACAAACTTGGAATTGGCAGAGAAACTAGTAGAACTATGCGATGCCGAAAATTCTCTAATTAATAAAGTTGCTGACAGGTCGGGTCACGATAGGCGTTATTCAGTGAATTCAGACTTAATTAATGAACTCGGATGGACGCCGCAATGCGACTTTGAAAAAGGCCTAGAAAATACGGTCGAGTGGTATAGAGCAAATCGAAAATGGTGGGAACCTTTAAGGAACAGCAACAGATGACAGTTCTGATATGTGGTTCCACCGGACGACTGGGAAGATCCGTAACCAGTTTTTTTAGAAAACAAACAACAGTGGTTGCACCCACAAGAAATGAAATCGATTTCACATCCAAAGAAGCTTTACGCGATCTGATAGAAGCTGAAAAACCTGTCACAGTGATCAATTGTGCGGCTTGGACTGACGTAGATGGCTGTGAAAAAAATCCTGAACTAGCAAAAAAATTAAATACCGATTTACCTCAACACCTCAGTGAAGTAATTGAAAATATTGACTCTCACTTGATTCAAATTTCAACAGATTTTGTATTTGATGGTCAAACTGACAAACCTTACAACGAGGAACATCTTCCGAACCCAATAAGCATTTATGGCCAGACAAAACTCGAAGGGGAGAAAGCCGCTGGACCGGATGCGACAGTCATTAGGACTTCATGGCTTCAAGCACCCGATGAACTCAATATGGTCAAAGGAATACTTGAAGGTTTCAAAAAAGCCGGCCCTTTGGAATTGCCGAATGACCGTCAGGCGAATCCAACTTTCATTGAAGACCTATTGCCAATAATCAAATGCTTCGCAGAATCACGTTTTAGGGGAGTGGTTCATGCAACCAATGAAGGAACTACAAACTGGTGTGAATTTGCCAAATTTATTGCAGAAAAAACTAACAACGACCCAACGCGTATAACTCCATCAGAACCGAGGACATTGAATCGCGTGGCAGCAAGACCAGCTTTTTCTGCTTTAGATAATGAGGTTATACGCCGAGAGAAAATTCAACCGATCCGACACCACCACGACGCTGTTCTTGAAATACTGAACAAGGTCAATTAACGATGAGTGCTGATTTAAATCTTCGTGCAATAAGACTCTGCGACTATTTAGTTGACACGACAATCAGTCTCATAGCTGCTTGGACCATTGCATTTCATTTATCAAATTTTCTAAATCTAGAGAGAGACACAGCTCTAATTCTCGGGATTTGTATTTTTCTAGTTGTTATTTACTTCCTTTTCAACAAACAGCAAAAATACAAAACTGTAAATGACCCACCTTTATTCATAAGCGCACAAAACAAACCTAATACGGTCATTTTTCTTTCAATGGTTTTATTTGCGGTTGCATTGGCATGGTTAGATCTAGATGGTCTGCTTTGGCCCTTAACCTGGGTTCTTCTTATAGGTCTGCTCTTTTTCGCAGTCAAGAACTCGTGGAACAGTGATAAGACAACAACTTCTCAAAGAACCCGTGAGCTTTCACGATTAGGAACAGTTTTTGTAATTATCCTTGCCCTGTTGACAGCATTTTTGTCTTTGATAATGGTTAGACCAGATCAGGATGATGTTTTCCTAGTAAATCGTTCAACTTGGATAGCAGAACACGCAGAAGAACTCCCAGAGCGCGACACGATTTTCAGCGACAACAGCCTCCCGTCACAAAGACCAGCAGGCGTTCAAACATCAATAGAGTCCCTGATAGGGGCAGTTTCAGCTCACATACCAATTACAGCCGCAGCCCTGACATATTTTGTATGGGGTCCGCTGATAGCTGCCTTAGGTGTGCTTGTGACGTGGCGGTTACTGCGAGGTTTAGGAGCAAGATCACCTGCTCTTGCGACATGGGCGGGCACAGCTTTCCTAATTGTCGATGGTGAAATGCATGCTTCCTTCGGTAACTTTTTTGTCGGTCGATCATGGCAAGGTAAAGCAGTTCTCTTACTTCTAGTGTTACCAATGCTCTGGCATCATGGTGCTTGCTGGGGTAGAACAGGTTCTAAAAAATCTTTATACATTCTGACGTTGGCAGGTGTAGCGGGAATTGGAGTTAGTTCATCAGCTGCTTTTCTGGTTCCGGCAGTAGCACTTTCCGCAGTTGCGGTTACTTCAATAGAACAACAAAAATCGCGAAGATTGTTACATTCTTTACTTGCCGTTCTACCAGCTGTCTTTGCCGGTTTCTATACGGTTTTTTCAGAACCACAAAAGTTCGAAGTTGCCATGGGTTTTATCGCCAGTATCAGCTTGCCGGGGCTCCTAGATAGCGGAACCGAGCCCATAGGAGTTATACGACTTGTCTTCGGTGAAGGTCCAACAGCTTTCATAACTATTGCTTGCATACTCACGTCTTGGGTGGCACTAAAAAATAGATCAGCGAGACTAATTTTGCTCACAGGCCCAATCGTTGTTTTATTAGGGTTTTTTACGCCAGGGTTTCTTGATCTGATGAATGAAATAGGCAACGCTGATGCAGTTGCTTGGAGAACACTTTGGGTACTACCCGTTCCAGCGATGGTGGGAATTGTTTTGACAGCACAACGTGCTGGAATCAGAGGAGCCCCAGTGATTGCTTCAACTGTTTTAATAGCGACTTTTTTAACATTTGGAACATCTATTTTAAGTTCCGACAATCGGGGCACTGAACTAGTTTGGCCACCGGCATATGACCTGCCTCAACCAGAGCAACAAAGCGCTTCGAGGCTTATAGATATAACTGAACCAGGTGGAACAGTGTCGGGACCAGAGAATTTAGATTTTTCGGTTTCTGTAATGACAGCAAAAGTTCGTTCAATCAACCCGCGATCCGCGTATCTGAACGGAAGACACGTAAACGAAGAATTCAGAGCAGATGAGAGGTTCGTACTCTCAAAGGCGCTGGAAACAGGTA
>DBFL01000039.1:500-5632 GCA_002294285.1 Candidatus Neomicrothrix sp. UBA881 | reverse complement strand
CAGGATTTCTGAAAACTCCGTCTACGATTTCGGTAGCTAAAAGGTCAGCGATAACTATTTTCTTGAAGAGCCCTCCGAGGATTAGCTTGGTTGCCCTTCCCGTTTGTATTGGTTCTCGATTGCTGGTCGCGAGCTGTGTCAGGAAATCTTTCGCTCGTACGATGGGTCCCGCAACCAGTTGCGGAAAAAATCCTACGAACAGTGCGAAGTCCAGAAGTGATTTTGTTGGTTTCAAATTTTTTCTATAAATATCAATTGAATATGACATCGTTTGANNTTGCGGTTTCCACCAAGTCCGATATACAAATAGTCGCGGAGCCATGAGGAGAGGCTTATATGCCACCGTCTCCAAAAATCCTGCAAACTCAACGATCTGTAAGGTTGATTAAAGTTGTCGGCAAATTGAAAGCCGAGAAGAAGTGCTATTCCTATTGCAATGTCGCTATAGCCGCTGAAGTCTCCGTAGATCTGCAGAGCGTAACCATAGATGCCGATCAATGTTTCTAAGCCAGTCGATCCTGCTGGGTTACGAAAGACTCCATCCACAATTTCAGTAGCCAATAGGTCAGCAATTACTATTTTCTTGAATAAACCTCCGAGTATTAACTTAGTTGCCCGTCCCGTTTGTATTGGTTGTCGATTATTCGTAGCGAGCTGTGCAAGAAAATCTCTAGCCCGAACAATAGGTCCCGCAACCAGTTGTGGAAAAAATCCTACGAACAGTGCAAAGTCCAGAAGTGATTTTGTGGGTTTCATGTTTTTTCTATAAATGTCAATTGAATATGACATCGTTTGAAATGTATAGAAGCTGATACCTACCGGAAGGATTATTCGTAGCGGTTCGATGGACAAGTTGAACCCTAAAGCACTCATTAAATCAACGAAAGAGTCCACAAAAAATCCTGCGTATTTGAAATATGCCAATATCCCGAGATTCGTCGTAATGCTTAGGAGCAAATATCGACGTTTCAAACTGTGTGACGTTTCATCTTCTATTCGTTGTCCGGTCCAGAAGTCAACTATTGTCGAAAGCCAAATAAGTGTTAAAAAACGCCAATCCCACCAGGAGTAGAAAACGTAACTCGCGATTAGCATGCAGACTTTCCATAAAGTTGGCCTCTTTATTAGAACAGTGTGAACAAACAGCACTATTGTAAGAAAAATTGCGAAGGTGATCGTCGGAAAAAGCATTTAGATAATTCTGCCACTTATTTCAAGTTGAGCTCGACTTTGACGGAAAGCAACTACGATTCTTCTATGACTTCAAAACCCTTGCCAGAAGGTGACCTGGAATTCCTAGTTGAAAACACTGGGTTTAACAGGGTTTTGATTATTCAATGGCGAGATCTTGAAGACCATGATTCTGGAGGGTCAGAACTTCATTCCCATAAGATTGCTGAGATTTGGGCTGCCCATGGTATAGAAGTCTGTTTTCGAACCTCGGCTGTAAAGCATGCGGATGAAAAGATCAATCGTGACGGGTATACCTCTGTTCGCTCCAGCGGCCGTTTTGCTGTTTTCGCAACTGCAGCATTTGATCTCATTTCGGGACGTTTAGGCAAGTTTGACGCTGTAGTCGAGGTGTGGAACGGCATGCCTTTCATGACTCCCTTGTTAACTCGAGGTCCAAATATGGTGTTTCTTCATCACCAACATGGGCCACTATGGGAGTTAGCCCTCCCGAAGCCTTTTGCTATGACTGGTCGTTTCATTGAGAGGAAAGTAGCACCATTTTTTTATAGAGGAACTCCGGTGGTGACTCTTTCTGACTCCTCCCGTGAGGAGATTTCTTCTGTTTTGGGGCTTAACTCTAAAAAGATCCATGTTGTGGAACCCGGCATCGATGAAAGCTTTCAATTTTCTAACAGTAAGTCGCAAGACCCATTAGTTGTTGTTGCGGGGCGTCTCTCTCCTTATAAGCAAATAGAAAATGTAATATCGACACTCGAAAAAGTTCGTACCACCATCCCGAACGTAAAACTGGAAATCATTGGAGATGGGCCTCACGAAAAGAATATTAGAAATTTTGTTACTTCCTTGAAAGATCATAGTTGGATTTCAATCAACGGTCGTCTAAGTGAAGAAGATCTAATCAACGCCTATCAAAGAGCATGGGTGGCTACTAGTTCCTCGAGCAGTGAAGGTTGGGGTATGACACTGACCGAAGCAGCAAGGTGTGGGACAGCAAGCGTTGCTTCCAATATCCCTGGACACATGAATTCTGTGTCTCACGGAACCTCTGGTTTCCTGTTCGACAACAATGACGAGTACCTTTCTTTTCTGATTCCACTTCTTTCCTCGCGGGAGACTGCTATCAATGTTGGGGAAGCTGCTTACAATTGGTCATCTCAATTCACTTGGAAGAAGACGGCAACTGAATCGTTCCGTGTCCTAGCATCAACGAAACAATCATGATGTTCCAAAAGAGCAAATTTTTCTTACGTGATCGAGTTCAAATCATCGCGATGATACTCATTTCGTACATACCCTTGCTTTTGAATGATCCTGGGCGTGTGGCTGCAGACACGAAAGCGTACTTGTACTTGGATCCCTTTCGGCTTCTTGAGAGAGCGGCTTACATGTGGCAACCAGAATTAGCCCTGGGCACGGTAACTCATCAAAACATCGGATATCTGTGGCCTATAGGACCTTTTTTTGCTCTTGGTGATCTCTTATCTATACCAGATTGGATAGTTCAGCGCCTATGGCTCGGATCAATAATTCTTGCTGCGGGACTCGGAATTCGCTGGTTTCTTAAAACATTGGCCTGGAAAGGCGGAGCTGTAATCGTAGCTTCCCTTTCGTACATGCTCAGTCCTTACTTGCTTAATTACATCGACCGACACTCGGTAATCCTTTTACCATGGGCAGGACTTCCATGGCTGATGGCTCTTACAGTTAGAGCCCTGCGCACACCCGGCTGGCGACACCCCGCGCTTTTCGGATTAGTGACACTAACAATTGGTGGAGTTAATGCCAGCTCCTTGTTGCTTGTCGGATTAGGACCATTCATTTGGTTGATTTGGTCTGGCTTAGATAAATCTGCCAGCTGGAAAAAAGTTCGGACAACTACTCTTAAGATAGGATCTGCTTTCCTCGCAACTGGTCTCTGGTGGATGGCTGGTCTAGCAATCCAAGCCCAGTATGGCCTTCCAACGTTGCGATTGACTGAGAATTACCGCGTTGTATCCGATGCAGCGACTTCACCTGAGCTTTTCAGGGGACTCGGATACTGGTATTTCTATGGGCAAGGTCGCGTAGGAGCTTGGATAGAGCCATCAACGATTTATACACGTTGGGCGTTGCCGCTGTCTTTCGCACTCCCTCTTTTGGGCCTTTTAATCTCTGTTTTTGTCAAATTCCGATTCCGCGGCCACCTTCTTGCTTTGATGTTTATTTCAATGCTTATCGCAATTGGGTCGCATCCTTACGACTCACCCTCCTTTTTTGGATATTTATTCCGTGAGTGGACTTTGACTGACGCTGGATTGGCGCTTCGAAGCACTCCGAGAGTCCTGCCACTTTTACTTCTAACAACTGCACTTTTTCTAGGTGCAGGAATCGTTGCATTAAAAAACCTTCGACCTAATTTTGAACACGTTGCTACTATTCTCATTTCCCTTTTGATAATAGGAAATCTCTCCCCTTTGTGGTCTGGAAGCATACTCGGAGAAAACGTTCAAAGACCCGAAGAAATACCACAATATTGGCATCAGGCAGCCACTCACCTCGATGCAAAGAACAACTCAACACGTGTATTGGAAATACCCGGATCTGATTTCTCTACTTACAGATGGGGCAACTCAGGCGACCCTCTATTGCCAGGTTTGATGGATAGACCATATGTTTCACGTGAACTGATCCCTCTAGGAACGGAGCATTCTGCAGAACTAGTAGTTGCTTTTGATCGAGAAATACAAGAGGGACGTTTCGAACCGGAATCCTTAGCCCCACTTGCTCAATTGATGAATGTCGGTGACATAGTCGTCCGATCCGACCTCCAGTATGAACGCTTCAGAACCCCACGTCCGGAAGAATTATGGAATGAAATTAACACTTCGTCGGGTTTTTCAGATCCAATCGAATTTGGTGAACGTGTACCAAATGTAGCGGGACCGATCCGACCGATGTTAGATGAACACACTCTTGCTTCCCCTCCTTCTTATGTGACTCCGCCGCCTGCTGCTATTTTCGAGTTGCAGGACCAGATTGAGATTCTTCATCTTGCAGATCCTGATAAACCTTTAGTCATTTCAGGAGATGCTGAAGGAATCGTTTCTGCTGCCGCTGAGGGATTACTTGAAGCTAACCGTCCGCTGTTGTTAAGTGCCAGTTATCTGGATGAACCTGAAACTTTAAACTCGATGATTACTTCAGATGCACGTTTAGTGATAACCGATTCAAACCGGAAAGCTGGTCAACGCTGGGGAACTATTAGAGAGACTAAGGGTTACACAGAGAGAATTGATGAAGATCCTCTCCGTTTAGATCTCTCTGACCATCGTTTGGATTCAACGGGTGTTGACCCTTCGACAATGACTGTTTCCGAACAGTTTCAAATAAAGGCTACTGCTTCCGCATATGGCAATCCCGTTACTTTTACAGCTGGTGACCGCCCTTTTCATGCAATTGATTCATTTCCAGAAACAGCATGGACTGTCGGAGCATTTAATGAAGTTGAAGGAGAGAAACTTGTTCTCCAGTTAGATGATATTTTGCCGATCAAACAAATGCGTTTTGCTCAGGTAAATGGAATAGGCCAAAACCGTTGGATTACAAAAATAAGGGTGAGTTTTGACAACGAATCTGTTGATCTGAATCTTAATGATCTTTCTAGAAGTGAACCTGGACAAATAGTCGAATTTGATTCCGTCACTTCTTCAAAAATAATTATTGAGATTTTGGAAACAGATGTTGGCAAGCTTGATTACTACGCTGGAGTGACTGGCGTTGGTTTTTCGACAATAAAAGTTAACGACATAAAACCTGAAGAATTTATTAGGATGCCAACTGATCTGTTGCAAATAGTTGAAGATGACGTGGGTTCCGAGCTGCTAATTTTGGTTTCACGTGAGAGATCCGAGCCCCTAGATCCAATTCGTTCAGATCCAGAAGAAATGATTTCAAGGTCT
>DBFL01000039.1:0-423 GCA_002294285.1 Candidatus Neomicrothrix sp. UBA881 | reverse complement strand
AAATAATTGTTGAGATTTTGGAAACAGATGTTGGCAAGCTTGATTACTACGCTGGAGTGACTGGCGTTGGTTTTTCGACGATAAAAGTTAACGATATAGAACCTGAGGAATACATCAGGATGCCAACTGATCTGTTCCAAATAGTTGAAGATGACCTGGGCGCCGAGTTGATAATTTTGGTTTCACGTGAGAGATCCGAGCCCCTAGATCCAATTCGTTCAGACCCAGAAGAAATGATTTCAAGGTCTTTTTCAATTCCTTGGGAAAGAGAATTCGAACTTTCAGGAAAGGTTCGTCTTTCGACTGATGTTCATTCTGCAAAGATTGACGGTCTTCTCGGAATTGACAGAATTCGCCTCCTCTCTTCTAGCTCAATGTCGGGAGACATTGATTCCGCTCCCCGTTCTGCTTTTGATTCAAATG
>DBFL01000060.1:13425-14201 GCA_002294285.1 Candidatus Neomicrothrix sp. UBA881 | reverse complement strand
CAACGTTTTTCTAAATCCGCAATTACTTGACCCCAATTACCTGAAAAGATTCTCTCAATTACTTCCTTCCATCCTCTTGGCCCGTTTGAAAGCAAGGGAGCATAAAGTTCTTCGGGTAGATCAAATACTTTTGCTGTTTCAATAGCCTCATTTGTTTCCCGTAAGCCACAAAATGCTTTGAATGAGGTTAAGGCGCACACTAATTCTGACTTTGAATTTTTATCCCGATATGACCGCTTAGGATCATCTAATTTGATTCCTTTGGTTTCTTCGGTTTCAAATCCTTTGATTGCTTGTTTTGCGTTTGGATGCAACTGGATGGATAAGGGTTTCTGTATTGCAAGAATCTTTACAAGCCATGGACTGCTCCCTTCAACCTCAAACCAAAGTTCTGCTTCGGGTTTTCCACTTGGAGCGACACCTCTTAATTTCGCGATCGCTGATTTGGAACCCCAATCGTATGTTTTCAGGGTTCCTTCTAAAAGAACCATTACTTGGTTACTCCTCGAAAGTCAAAGAAATGCCAGTTGACTCTACTTTTTCGAGAATTCTTGCATGTTCACCCTCGTCAACTTCGCTAGCTTCGTCTACAAGCATGATTGGGATGTCATCCTCTATGCGATAAATCCTTCGTAATCTAGGGTTGTAAAGAAAGTCCTCGTCTTCTAAATAAAACAACGGACCTTTATCTTCGGGACAAGCCAAAATCTCTAACAACATGGGATCAAGGGACATACTCTCTCCTAACTATTATTTTAGGCTATTGGGATAAAACG
>DBFL01000060.1:9382-12989 GCA_002294285.1 Candidatus Neomicrothrix sp. UBA881 | reverse complement strand
AGTCCGTCTAGCCAGTCGACAGTTAAGTGCTTATAGTGCTCCGCTATTAGGCCTATAGATAATTCAACATCAGGAACAGAGAAATTTATTTCACCAGAACTCTCATATTTTTTAAAAGGTGCTAACAATTCACTCAATGTGCCACCATGCTCAGACAAGGCAACCAAAACTACTAGAGCGGCTATCACTCCGGAATCGGCTCTGTAATTTTTTCTGAAATAGTAGTGACCTGAGTGTTCTCCTCCAAATACAGCATCATGCTTTTCCATCAGTTCCTTTATGAAGGAGTGGCCCACGCGGCTGCGTATCCCTTTCCCGTCATTCTTTTTGATGGTTTCTGGCACAACTTTCGAACAAATCAAGTTGTATATCACGCTTTCATTCTTATTTTCTTTAAGAATCTGATCGGCAATGAGAGCTGTAGCAAGGGAACCTGAAACCGGCTCTCCTTTCTCATCCATAAAGAAAACTCGATCTGCATCCCCGTCAAAAGCTAATCCGACGTCAGCCTTTGTTTCGAGAACTCTTTCATTCAAATATTTCTGGTTTTCTTGTTGTAAGGGATCAGCTGGATGGTTTGGGAAAGTTCCATCTAGTTCAGGGAAAAGCACCTCCAATTCAAAAGGCAACTTGTTGAAAACCGGTGGCAGGATCAGTCCTCCCATCCCATTTGCGGAATCGGCTACGATCTTAAGTTTTCTGAGATTGGATTTATCGATTACAGATAAAACATGGATTGCAAAATCTTCTAAAATATCCAACTCTTCCGCTGTTCCAGTTTTCTCTGCAGGTTCAGGAGAACTGTTGACTATCTCCAGAATTTCTCCGAGTCCCGAATCTTGCCCAATTGGTTTGGCTTGATTAAGACAAATTTTCAGGCCGTTATATTCAGCAGGATTGTGACTCGCCGTCACCATGGCGGCAGGTAAATCTAAACGGCCTGAAGCGAAATAACACATATCCGTTGACGCCAAACCGATATCGACAATATTTACTCCCTGGTCCATCACCCCATCAGCGAAGGCTTCAGCTAATGACTGACTGCTTTCTCTCATATCTCTGCCTACTACCACCGAGCTGTTTCTTTCCGTTTTGCTTTTTATAAAAATTGAAAACGCTCTACCGATGGCGCGAAAAAGATCTGCATTTACCTCCTCGGGGAATACCCCGCGAATGTCATAGGCCTTGAAGACAGACTCCGCGTTAGCCATTGTGCAACCTTACCTACATCTATTGATCTGAACTTGGAATTTGAATAGCTAGATGGTCCGGATACTTTCCGCTTCTAGCTCTTTGACGGATCTTTACGAGATCAAATAACAAAAGAACCCCGTCACGTAGTGCATTTACTGATGATCTCGTTGAATTCTCCACCTCAACAGGTACTTCTATAAGGCTCAAATTCCACCTCTCAGCCAAGTGGAACAGTTCAACATCGAACGAAAAACCATCAATGGTTCCTGCTGCGAATAAAGATTTTGCAACTTTTGAGTTAAAAGCTTTTAAGCCACACTGAGTGTCTCTGTACTGTCCCAACAAGAGCATAAAGGTGGCTACATTTATAATTCTTCCACCTATCTCTCTAAATCTGCCCGCTCGAACTAGGTTTTTTGTTTCAACATGCTGTCGGCTTCCCACAACCATGTCGTACCCTTTTTCCACTAGTTCAACTAACTCCAGAACCTGTCTCGGGTTATACGCAAGATCAGCATCGGTAAAAGCGACCACTGAACCATTGGCTTCTCTCACACCGGCACGTATCGCTGCACCTTTGCCTTGGTTGCTTTCAAGTCTTATAACTAAATCGGCTCCTGCTTTTCTTGCTATTTCAGATGTGTCGTCTTTTGAACCGTCATCAACAACGATGACTTCAATGTCATCGCTCTTAGAGAAAGCTGATCTTAGCTGTGAATCTACGACAGACAGGGTTGTAGAGATTCTGTCTGCTTCTTCATATGTTGGGATAATAAGTGTCACTCGTGGTTTTAACGCAATGAAATTCTCGCTGTTTGGTTGCAACTGCTGCTTTCTAACTTCACGAAAAAGGACGAACCTGTAGGAAATACCTCTGGTTACAGCCGCTCCCAAAACAGCGGTTAGTTTTGCGACAAAACACTCTCCCACTCCGTCGCCTGGTCCTAATGAAGTCAAAATAATCAGATCGGTAATGCCGGCAATAGTTACAACGGCAGCAAAAACTTTTATATTTCGAATCCAACGCGCGTGCGGGTCATTAATGAGGGTTATCTTCTCGTGAAGAATTCGAGCAACTACTGCCGCTACAGTTAGCGCCACCAGATCGGATATTACGGTTGGTATACCAATTTGGATAAGCAAAACAGCTGAACCTATATCAATTACCGTTGCTGCTAGGCCCACAAAAGCAAAACGTCGAAGCCAAAGATTCATGTGTGAACTTCTCCGTTTAGGTCCACGGTTTTTTCCGATCTGTTTTCTTCCATCGACCATTCTTTCAAACTCTTTTCGACATCTGGAAGAATCAAATTCGAATCAAACCATGCGGATGAGAAATCAAGGGGATTCGGTTTATATGCAAAACGTATTAAGAGAACTAAACCAATAAAGGTCATCAACATCGATACAATTTCGACCCTGCTACGACCGTAATCTAATACAACTTCTTTTTCAGTTGGAACTACTACCATTAAATTGGGTGTGGCCCTCCATGGCCCTTCAGCTCCTTCCACTTGCCAATTCGGGAAATAAGAAGTTTTTACAATTACTGGAATTCCCGTTCTGTCAACTTCAAATTCTATTCGGTTTGAATTAACACTTATTTCAGAAATTGTCACATCAGACAACTCGATCTTCTCAGGCTTTTCTTCCAAACTCAGAGACTGCCAACTTTCCATCCCTCCTATTGTCCTTACTACTGCCTGCGAACCTTCTTGGAAAACTTCGACAGAAGGTTCAAGCCAATCTGAGTGTTTCAAATCATCAAAAATAGCTGGTTCGAAATCTAGTTGATCCACTAGCTGCGTGTTCTCCACTTTAAAAATTGTCCAAGGTCCACTAATTCCTATTTGGGTTAAAGATGAATGTTTCTGAGCTTGTTCTATAGAAGTTTGTGACGAAGCAGCATAATATTTGACTCCAAATTGTTGAAGGTGATCAACTCCTGAATCTATGTCAAAAGATCTGTATGGAAGATCACGTTGTGCTCTTGACGGAGCGATTGAGAGTTCAGATTGAATCAAAAAGTGGAAGGGTGTTGTTGTAGATGACTCAAAATATAAACCTTCCATCGATCCGATGCATCCATCCGTCCAGTGAGGCATAAGCATAGGAGCCATAGGAGTTCCGTATCTTGTCAATTCACTTGAATACTCCCACATTAAGCGACCGCATCCATGTTCCTTAGCCTGGTCGTCCATCGAAATGACAAAATCTGCTAGCTCTGACCATCCTCCACCTGTGGCATCTCCAGTTCTTGCTTCATAGCCAGAAAAATTCCATAAAGCCCACGATCGACCTAGATTTAAATCCTCAGTCTCAAGCCCCATCCATTGATAGGAATTGCCTTCCATCTTTCCACCTGGCAAAACCCTCAGTGGTACAGCTAAATAAAATATGAAAAGTACGACTA
>DBFL01000060.1:7637-8994 GCA_002294285.1 Candidatus Neomicrothrix sp. UBA881 | reverse complement strand
TACTAGAAATCCTAAAATACGTATTATTTCTGCGATAGCTATAGCCGCTAAAAAGTAGATGCACAGATAATAAGCGGGTAGCAGCCTTCCGTTGTATAGACGGCCTTCAGGAAGGTAGATGAAAACCAAAGCCAAGACGGCTGCTGAAATCGCTAGAACAACTCCAATCCTTCTTCTAAATAGCAAGGATAGAAAAGCTCCCGCTGCAGCTAGAACTATCGCCAACTGTAATGGTGGGTCATTTGTGAGAAAATCTGCAGCTAATTGATCACGACTCCACAGGTAGGAAGCATACGATGTCAACTTTTCCCATCCCATATCGTTCAGATGGGACCTGTACCACCAAAAAGGAATAACCCAGAAAGCAGAAACCAACCCTGAAAGCAGTCCAACATCTATAACCCATCGAATTGAAGCCTTACTTGGGCGAGTGGCCAACGAAACGAATGTGACCAGAAGGGCAAAAAAGACTACCAGCAGATGGCATAAACCTGTCAGTGCTAGCAGTAAAGCTGCTATCGCTCTTTTCTCACCTGTTTCTATACCTGCTATGAGCAGACCGATGTATAGAAGACAAAAAACAATTGCAAGTGTGAAAGCGAATTCTCCTGCCATTGTTGACATCAAATTGCCACCCATTATGTTAAATGATCGATCAAATATAAATGCGAGTGTTGATGCTCCCAACAAGGCGGGACCTGGTTCGGGCAAACCGGCTAAATGGCCCATTTTCCATCCAGCGAGAGGCATAAAAACCAGCCCGACTGCAGTTACCAATTTAAATGAAAGACCGTAATGGAAAGGTATGACCAAAAGAAGTAAAAGAATTAAAAAAGCAGTCGCGGGGCGCCAATATGTGGGTTTGTTAACAATGAGTTTAAACGCTGCGAAAGAAACCAATAAAACAAACAAGATCAACAGAGGTAAAACAAGCCCCGCGTTTAAAACGACAATAAAAAGCATGGGCACGACCATGTAAAACCGATAAGCGGGAAAACCTGCATACCAGTCAGGCGCCCATCCAGAAAGCCTTAAATTTGGAAGTAACTCATCTCTAAGAAAAGCGGGTCCCCAAACGTGTGCGCCCAAATCGCCTCCGGTTGGAGTGGATAGTGAAAATAGAGACCCTTCAGGGTTTAGTACCCACAAAATAAAAAAGCAAGAAATAAAAACTGAGAAAGCTGAAATCCAGGACAGGAATCGGATTTGGAAAATTTTCTCTAGGTATTTATTTAGGTTGTATTTTTCCATCTAATAAGTTTCTCTCGTTGATTTTCGACATTCAACCTTGCAGCAAGAGAGCTATAACAGTGGTGGCGTTAAACCCCACGTGTGCCCATACAGCTCTACCCAAACG
>DBFL01000060.1:5490-7252 GCA_002294285.1 Candidatus Neomicrothrix sp. UBA881 | reverse complement strand
GACAAACTGCAAATGGGCAACTGCGAAAAGTAAGGAAGAAGCTACTAAGGCTAGACGACCACCCATTTTTTTCTCAAAAGCTTTGAGAGTCAAACCACGGTAAAATATCTCTTCCACTACTGGTGCTCCTACAACAACGACCAAAAACAGAAGAAAAACTCCTAGACCTGTAGCTTTGTCAACTAGCTCTTTGGCCGGTTCTGATACGTCGATGTCATCAAAAATCACATATAACGGCAAATACAACAAGCCGGCAGCTATTTGTGTTCCAAGTCCGATAAGAAGACCTTTGAAAATATCACTTCTTTTGAATCTCCATCCAAACTGCCTCCATGAAACTCCTTTTGAGTAATACAACCAAAGCGGGATTCCAAGTGTTCCTATCCATAGAGCCGATTGCAGTATTGCAGTTATTTCTAATGAAGGATCTTCTAAGTCAATGTCTTGATCTATCAGGCCTATAGCGACAATAGCCAGAATTGTTGAAACTTGTCCGAGCAGCAAACCATAAACAACATGGCGAATGCCCCATTTCTGTTCTTGAGGGCTTTCAAGAGATTTTTCTTGTTTCATCTTTTGCCTTAATTTTCGCCTTAATTAACTTAAGTTTCTATGTTAAGTAGAACCTTGTAAATAGCCCGTACGATGTAGGTATGAACAAATCTCCAGAACCTGCCTCACACGAATCTGAGTCTAACGATGAGCCTAAGAGATCAGGTCTGTCGCGATGGTTCCCTTGGCTTGTTTTAGGGGCGCTTTTATCATTTATAGTGCTTCCTAATCTTCTACCTGGAAAAGAAATTGAAGAAATTCCATACGATAGTTTCCTGACAAAGATTTCAGATGGGGAGATTTCAAGAGTCGAAGTAGACAATAGAACAGGACAAATCAATTTCGAATCTGAGGATGGTTTAGAGCAAAAAACAACTGGACCAATAGAACTGTCTGATGAAGATAGACGTCTGTTAGATCAAAGCAGCGCTTCGATTGAATTCAAGACTCCACAACCCGGATTCTTTCAAACATGGTTACCGCTTCTATTACCAGTTGGTTTGATAATTCTCTTCTTCTGGTGGATAAACAAAAGAGCTCAAGGTCAGATGACGGGAATGATGTCAATTGGACGCTCAAAAGCAAAGTTATACACGACAGAAAAACCAGGTACAACTTTTGATGACGTGGCAGGCTACGAAGGAGTCAAACAAGAGATTCGTGAAATTGTGGATTTTTTAACAGAATCAGAAAAGTTTGCCGAGATAGGTGCAAAAGTGCCCAAAGGGGTTCTTCTAGTAGGTCCTCCGGGAACTGGTAAAACTTTGATCGCTCGTGCTGTAGCAGGAGAAGCAGGAGTTCCTTTTCTCTCTGTAACTGGTTCAGATTTTATGGAAATGTTCGTTGGAGTAGGAGCGAGCAGAGTTCGTGACCTTTTCCAGTCTGCAAGAAAATTAGGAAGGGCAATAATTTTCATCGACGAAATCGACTCAGTTGGAAGAAAACGAGGAGCGGGACTTGGAGGCGGTCACGACGAACGTGAACAAACATTAAACCAAATGCTCTCTGAAATGGACGGTTTTGAGGGAAGCGAAGGAATCGTAATGATGGCAGCGACAAACAGGCCTGACATCCTCGACCCGGCCTTGTTACGACCTGGAAGGTTCGACAGACAGATAGTGGTTCCTCTTCCTGAGCTCGAGGATCGAGTTGAGATTCTCAAGGTTCACGTGAAAGGCAAACAGATTTCTGATGATGTTGACTTAAACGT
>DBFL01000060.1:1656-5110 GCA_002294285.1 Candidatus Neomicrothrix sp. UBA881 | reverse complement strand
GCACTTACAGCTGTTAGGAGTGACTCTGATTCTGTCAGAGCTGAAGATCTCGAAGTTGCAAGAGATCGAATCCTTATGGGTCAAAAACGTGATTCTCTAGCTCTTACAAACGATGAAAAAGAAGCAATTGCCTACCATGAAGCAGGGCACGCTTTATGTGCTGCACTACTGCCAAATACTGACCCCTTGCATAAGGTGACAATAATTCCCAGTGGCATGGCTCTCGGAGTTACGATGCAGTTACCTGAAGAGGAAAAACACATTTACAGACAGAACTACATAGAGGACTCTCTAACTGTTCGTATGGGAGGGAGAGTCGCTGAAGAAATAGTCTTCGGTGTTGCTTCTACAGGAGCCAACAACGATCTCGTAGGTGCGACCGAACTAGCCAGAAAAATGGTCCGCGAGTGGGGAATGTCAGATGAAGTGGGACCAATGGCTTGGGGTAATCAAAGTCAGGTATTTTTGGGAGACGACCTAATGGCGGGTCGTGAATACAGTGATGAGACGGCTCGTGTAATAGATGAAGAAGTTCAAAAAATACTTGTAAAACAAGAAATGGCTTGTCGAAAGTTGCTTGATGAGAACAGAAATGCTCTTGACCTGATTGCCAGAGCTCTCCTGGAACATGAAACGATAAGTGGGGATGAGGTTACTAGGCTTATAAAAGCTGCAGATGGTGATTCAAACACTGAAAGTGTAGAGGACGCAGCCAAAGTTGATTAATTGAAAAATGTCACGAATACTGCTCTTAATAATCCTTTCGTTCGCAGCCTCCGCAGCAGCTGTTTTTTTGAAAAAATTAAACACTAAAAACTTTACGAATAGCGGATGGTCGGTTCCTGGACACATCGATAGAAACGACTTCGAATTTTCTGATGCCAATTGGTTAGCTGTGATCTTTTCATCAGATACCTGCGAAACGTGTAAACCTGCCGTAGCTGAAAGCATGAAACTTTCGACATTAGGAATAGCAGTTCAAGAAATCCCAGTCGAAACTAAAAAACATTTACACCAAAAATACGATATCGATGCTGTCCCGATGCTTTTACTCGCTGACGAATTTGGAGTAGTTAAATCAAGCCATCTAGGTCCAGTCAACTTTGAAAATGCCAAAGAATCATTTGAGAGCGTTCTTTTCGATACTCCTAAGTCCTGAATTAAGGGATTGGGATTTCTGAAGTTTTAGAAATTGCTACACCATTTTCTATATACATTCCGGCTGCGTCATTAACTGTCACCCTTGCAACTATTGGTGCTGTTGACTCGATATCGAAAAGCCCAAAAGTTTTATCAGCTAATTTCAGCGAGACACCTTCCAGTCCATCAAGCTCAATCTGGGCTGGTAGAGAAATAGGCAACTCTGAATGGTGATTCAGGAACCTGACAGAAGCAATAGATTCAGCATTTGGATTGAAAATCGATAAATACCTGGTTTGGGGGGAATCATCTGGAATTAGAATCTTCCATTCTCTTGCTGCAATATCAACTCCATTTTCAGTAGCTAATCCAATGGTATTTTGATCATCACTAGAGTTGTTATCTATGAACGAGACAAATGCAGCTGTTATGGGTTCCCCATCAAAGGAATTTACTTCTATGCCATAAGGACCACCGACACTTTCTGGCATATCTAACTCTAAAACTTGTCGTTGCAGCGCACGTAATTCCAATTTTCTGGGTTGAATATTTTGACCATTTAAAGCAAAGTAACTTACTTCTACTTCAACAAGATCATTATTCGGGTTGAGGATAGAAACAAATTCTTTACCGTTTGCTCCAGTTTCAAAGCCAGTGAGAAAAACCCTTTTCGCAGCTCGAGTCGAACCGTAAGCTAAATCTAAACCTTTTTGACCGTCTTCTTCCATTGTCTGGAATCGTGCAACTACTAGCTGACCCACTCGAACATCAACTGTTGCTGAGACTACAGATGAGTCCGCTATCCGACTGGTGAGGTCATAAATGAGCATCGACCGACTAGGGATAACCACTCCTTGGGAATCTAAAGTTTCACGACGGCCAACGTCTCCCACGAAATGCAGATCCGCTACTGCCGGAGCCTGAAAAGGATTGTAAAAAAGTAGAGATGCTTTATTTCCGGGTCGTGAAGTAGAAGACCATGGGAGATACCAGGAATCTGAAGTAGCTGTAACGCAGGGTTTTGAATCAATTCCAGTTCCGGTTATCTGTTGCTTTACGATGACCTCACCTTTTGGCACTTCGATTGTGACAGCGGCCCATCTCGCCCCTGGTACAGACTGCTCGGGTTTGATATCAAAATTCTTTCCGGCTTCTAGGAGTATTTCGCGCTCGATGTCATTGCCTAACTCATCGGCTATGGTTACACGCCCATACGAGTCAGAAGCGGAAAAACTCGTAAGCGTTATCTTTCTTTCATCTACACCATCTAATTCTTGAGTAGGTCCCACACAGAACCAAAGATCTCCTGATGTGCCTGATGTAGAAACTTCTACTGGGTAAACAGGAAGTGGAACTCCCTCGATACGATTTTCACTTTCATTTGAAAGAAGCAGGACTGAAAATAGAAGAGCAAGCAGCAATAAAAAAGTGGGGAAACGAATTACTCTCATTGAAAACTCTTTTCCAGTCGTAACCGAGACCAGTTAGTAGCCAAGAGGATGACTATAAATAAAGCGATTTGTAGACGATTGCGAACTTTTGATTCTGAACTATCTAATTTCAAAATCGAAGTCGTCTCGGAAGCAACTCTAACCGATGGTCTTTTAGCCAATCCTCCTTCTGCCCCTTGTTCTAACAAAGGCGCTTCTTGTCCATTGACATAAAGCTTCCAATTTTCATCAGGTTCTATCATCCAGCGAAGTGCACCGTCAGCGTTACTAGCGATGAAATAACGGTCTATTCCGAGTTTTATAACCTCTGTGGGAACAACTTTACGATTACTGTCTCGAACTACTGCATAAACCGACTCATGAGCTGTATTTTCGAAAATTGTTATTGCACTATTTAGACCTTCTGTGCGTGATAGATCCAACTGTCTGGTAAATGCTGCTTCATAGAAGCCAGGTAATTGGAATCTTCTTTCTTGGTACGGCACAGGAGCTATTCCTTCGACAATAACCAGATATCTAACTCCCCATTCTCCAATTATTTCACCTAAACGATTCGTGTCTCCCGCAATAGCTTTTGCGATACCTCTTCGAATTTCAGATAAGCCTTCATTTCCTTTAAGTGGATAGGGCCACTGGTCGCTCAAATCGGGCATGCCGTCAGTAACTGCTAAACCAACATTCTCAGTTAGCAAGGATGCCCCTGCAGGCAGTATTGAAGGTTCCCCTAACCAAACGATTCGATCTTCCCCTCCTCTTGTGCGTGTACCTGAACTGGAGTTCTCTTCAACCACAAAAGATAAAACAGAAGAAAGTTCATTTCGGGGTGCCCCCCAAGAACCATTTAAGGAACCTGTTAATACAGG
>DBFL01000060.1:0-1275 GCA_002294285.1 Candidatus Neomicrothrix sp. UBA881 | reverse complement strand
CTTTCTTAAGTAATGGGTTAGTTAAATCACTTCCTATGCCTGCTGTTGACACAGCAGAAGCCCAAGCTATGCCAACAGCAACAATGACGAAGAGGGTTTCCTGCTCTGGAACCCTGCCTGACCACCAACCTTGGTCCGCTAACCACACGGTGAAGAAACCAATACCGATTATCAACCACGAACGTATACCTATAAATAGGTGGTTTTTCGTTCCAACCAACATTGCAAAAGCGGCTACTACAAGAAGAAGCCAAGTAACTGAACTGTCAGTGAAACTTCCTGTGTTTAAATTAAAAATCCCTTTGGTTCCAAGTTCACCTTTTTGCCATGCTTCAAATCCAAACAATGAATTCAAAGGCCTGCCAGTTAAAAGATCAATCAGCAAAGGAAGATGCAAAAACGCTGCTGTAGCCATTGACATAAGGAAAGATTTGATTAACCGTTGCATGCCGACTATTGATCCTGAAAGAAAACTGCCAAGGAAGAAAGCTGCAAAGAGAAGCAAAGCCGGCAGCAAAAATATCGGATCGAAAGCTATTCCTATGGCTAACAACAAACCAGTCAATAAACCATTTGTTAACTGTGTCCGTTCTTTTATTCCTGGTCCGATCTCCCCTCCGATTGATCCATAAGGTGAGATCCCTTGAGATACAGCTAATCTTTTCGCCCACCAAGGCAGCAAGGCATACACAACCAAGGGAGTTAATCTTCCCTCTCTGAGAGCGTCATATGGCAATGGCATAGAAAGGTAAACTAAAAACGCTACGGCACGGGATCTTCCGCCACCTATTGGTCTCACAAGTCTCCAAACTCCAACTGCGCCAATAGGTATTGTGGCGATAACCATCCAGGACCATATAAGTTGATCAGAACCTGGAAGTATTGACAGAAACAGACCTACTGCTGAAAATCCGTCTGGCCCAACCGCCTCTATTCCTGTACCAGTTGAACGCCATCCGTGCCACCATGACTTAAAAAGGTCTAATGGATCTTCTGGCAATTTTTGAAATCTGCCTATTGCGGGTAATCCTTTTGTGAGTAAATGTCGTGATCCAAAGCCCAAAACTGACCCTGCGACCAGAAGAGCAATACCGCCAGGACCAAGAAGTGCTGACCAAAGTTGATGTACCCGAATTCGAGTCAATGCTTCAGGGCCTGTTCCTGAAGGAGCATTTCCTATGACTGCTCTTCTAAATGAGTGTTGTTGAGGTTTCAGATGCTCACTTTTCTTAGAGGTTGCAACATGATTTTCTCTAATCCTTTTCCTTACGGGAC
>DBFL01000048.1:580-3781 GCA_002294285.1 Candidatus Neomicrothrix sp. UBA881 | reverse complement strand
GAGCGTTCACCCATAGCAGCTAGACGAACGGCACAGTGTCCAACCATGCCGCCAACGTTTACACCTTTCGGCAGAGTTTCAATTTCATCTAAATATTCACCGTATGAAGACCAGTTCCATGAAAGCCCAGTAAGGATGCTTTCTGCTGGGATATCTTCAACCGATTCCATCATTTCAGCAAGGACTTTTGAACCACCTTTAGCAACAGGAGCAAAAGTTACTCCACAATTTCCCAAAACTACCGAAGTTACTCCGTGCCAACATGAAGAACTAGCGATCGGGTCCCAAGCCAGCTGGGCGTCCAAATGGGTGTGCACATCTACGAAACCAGGGGTTACGATTTTGCCCTCAGCTTCTATTTCTTTTTTTCCTTTTTCTTCTACTTTTCCTATTTCAACTATTCGGTCGTCTTTCACTGCCACATCGGCTGTAAAAGCATGGGAGCCTGTTCCATCAATGACAGAACCTCCTCTGATAACTAAATCAAATGTCACTTGTATTCCTTTGGTCAAAAAATCGTAGATTCATAAAGCCTCGCTCTTAAAAAAACTCCGTATAGCTGTCAAGAGTCTTTAATACTTCTTCTCTTGTTCCTGCAGGCACTCTCAAAATAACTTCGTTTACACCTAGTTCTTCAAAGTAACTGAGTTTTCCTCTTTCCGGAATTGTTCCAAATGGAATAATTGAAATTTCCGAGAAGTCCCTATCTTTGGAATCACAAATTTTTTTCAACTCTGCAAGTGATGCTTTCACACCTGAACCCCCAATTGGCATCCATCCATTTCCAAATTCTGCAATATGGTTAAAAATTGTCGGACCAGAGGCTCCGCCTATCAAAACTCTTGGACCATTTTCTTGAACTGGCTTCGGCCAAGTCCAACTTGGATCGAAATTCACAAATTTTCCATGGAATTCAGCTTCTTCTTTTGTCCAGAGTTCTTTTACTGCGAGCATCGTTTCACGAACTCTTTCTCTACGCGTAGAAAACTCAACTCCGTGGTGCGACATTTCTTCACGATTCCATCCGTAACCGACACCCATCTCAAAACGGCCATTAGAAATTGTGTCAAGAGTGGAGGTGCTTTTCGCGAGATTTATCGGATCATGTTGGGCTACGAGAAGAACTCCAGTTCCTAATCTGATTCTTGTGGTGACCGAAGCTGCTGCTGCTAGAGAAATTAGAGGGTCTGGCAATCTTGGATAATCTTCGGACGCTATTCCGCTAACGGCAGGAACTGGGGTTTTTTGACTTGAGGGTATGTGAGAGTGTTCAGGTATGAACACAGAACTAAAACCTCTTAGTTCTGCTTCAACTGCCAATTCTCGAATATCTATACACCAGTCAGTGAGGTGAATGGTTATTCCTAAGTCCATTCATGAAGAATAGGTGCGAATTGTGTCCAGTGGTAATTCTTGACAAGTCTTATATATATTTGCTTTTAACTACTACTTGCAAAGGAGAGAAAATGCCTCATTTTATGGTTAAAGGAAGCTATACAGCTGAGGGCTCTAAGGGGCTTTTAGGTGAAGGTGGCACACCTAGAATCGAACAAGCTAAATCATTGATTGAATCTCAAGGCGGGAGCCTCGAATGTATGTATTTTTCCTATGGAGAAGACGACATAGTTGGAATATGTGAAATGCCAGACAATGCTTCAGCAGCTGCAGTGAGTTTGGCTGTTTCTTCAACAGGAGCATTGACTGTCAGTCTTACACCTCTCATTACGGCAGAAGAGATAGACGGTGCTTCTGAGAAGGCGAAAAATCTTGCTTATAGGCCGCCTGGTACCTGAATCTTTTAACTGAAAGAAAATAGCTTTAACACAATTTTTGATTTAAGAAAATCAAATCTTAAAAACGTCGCCTTTATATGAGTCGACTGTCGTGAATTCTTCAACAGCGCGCCTATTAAGGCGAGAAAGTTGTTGTACTGGTTTCCCTAGCGGAATCATCGCGGCTATCGCATGGTCTTCCGGTAGGTCTAATAGTTCACGAACTGATTCTTCTTCCGGAACTACCGCTGTAGTTATTACGCCACCTAGTCCTTCATTTCTTGCGGCCATGAGTATGTTCCACACAAGTGGATAAACAGAAGCTCCGGTGACTATCCCTATCCTGTTGAGGTCTTTGTCCATTGAGGCAACTTCAGAAAGATCAACGCTTACGATCAGAAGCAAGGGCACTTCATCCAACTTGTTGAACATTTCGAAATCATGTCCAGTTTTTGTTTCAATTTCTTGCAACGATATAGAAGACGGTTTGATGGTGTTATAGGGAACCTCTCCAGCTTTTTGTTGAGCGGCGTAAAGCAAAAGAACAGATTCGCATAGTTGACCTAATTTTCTTTTTTTCTCAGGGTCTTTAACCACAATTATGTGTGCCCCTTGACGGTTTCCTCCTGAAGGGGCAAAGCGTGCATTGTCTAGAATTCGGTGAATGACTTCATCTTCAATTTTTTCATTTTTGAACTCTCGGCAAGCAAACGTTGTTCTCATTACTTCGAGTAGGTCCATGAGGGAATACTAAGACTAATTCCGTGACAACATCGCCACGGGACCGGCAACGTCCCAGAATGCATCTAATTGGCTGTAAGGAATAGTTATGGACATATCGTTTGTGCCAGCTCCTCCTACTGTAAATGGAGCGAAAGATAAGACCAGCCCTCCTTTTGTCAGGTTAAATCTGTTGAAATTTGTGATTTGAGGACCGGCCCCAGTGAACATTCTCTCGTCTGTCCAGTCCTTATTATTTAGTTTTGCTATTGAAACCTCTGATAATGCTGTCAACCAAGCTGAATTGGGGTTGAACAGTTGATCTATGGTCATTGGTTTACCTGTTGACAGGTCAAATGTTTCAGTTCTTATCTCTGATTGAAAGCTCACGAGATTAGGCATAAGTATTCTTCGATCACTCCTAACGCTGAAATATTCATCTGTTGCCAGCATGACTTCATAGTTGTTTTGAAGCCACATGCATCGATCAACAAATGCCCTGCAGGCGTATCCTGATTTCTCTATGTGTCTGGTTATTTCTTGTAGGAAACTTTTTATATCTGATTGTATAAGTCCTCTAATTCGGCCATTAACTTTCGGAGATTCTCGTGGGCCTTCTATTCGAGGCCAACTTACGTAAACTTCGATTTTGCCTGAGTCTCCTACTGGTTGAAGATCAGGGCCATATGCAGCTAGGTCTGAGTCAATG
>DBFL01000048.1:0-198 GCA_002294285.1 Candidatus Neomicrothrix sp. UBA881 | reverse complement strand
CGTGGAACGATAAGAGTTTGACCTACCTTCAATTTGTTCGGGTCGCTCATTGAATTGGCCCGCATAAATTCATCAACAGTGGTTTCAAATCTTTTTGCAATCACACCAAGAGTGTCGCCAGATTTGACAGTGACTGTTTGTGGACCTTCTTCGACTGATTCGACCGGTTCTATTCCAATCTTGGATAAACATTCATCT
>DBFL01000069.1:74256-87087 GCA_002294285.1 Candidatus Neomicrothrix sp. UBA881 | reverse complement strand
GCTTTAGAAAATACTCGTGATCTAAGTAATGATTTAGTAGAAGCACAAGAAGCACGCAGAATATTAGATCGAATTTACGGATTTGAACTTTCAAATGTAACTCGTACAAAAGTTGGTGGAGGTGCATCTGCAGGAAGGGTTCAAAGCCCTGCTACGAGACTTGTTATTGAACGTGAACGTGAACGGATGCAGTATGTAACTGCTGGTTATTGGGGTTTGAAAATAAACGCAGTAACAGAAGGCAATGAAACTTTTTCAGCGCGTTTATTAGAAATTGATGGGCTTCGTGTAGCGACTGGGAAAGATTTTAATGAGAAAGGAAATTGGGATTCTGATTTAGTGCGTGTTCTTGATGAGAGTTCTGCTAATGATTTGTCTTCATCACTAAATCAGAAAGATTTACAAGTTGTTTCCGTTGAACCAAAACCTTATAGAAGACGTCCGGCGTCACCATTTACGACATCTACTTTCCAACAAGAAGCTGGAAGAAAACTTCGTTTTTCAGCTAGTCGAGCGATGGGTATAGCTCAAAGTCTTTATCAAAATGGCCACATAACATATATGAGAACTGATAGTACTACTCTTTCGGATACAGCTATTTCTGCTTCGAGGAAAGCTATCGAAATTTCTTTTGGTTCTGATTATTTACCAAGTGAGCCGCGCTTATATAAGAACAAGACACGTAATGCTCAAGAAGCCCATGAAGCTATTCGCCCGGCAGGTGAAACTTTCAGAAAACCTGATGAATTATCAAAAGAATTATCTAAAGACGAATATTTAATTTATGAAATGATCTGGCAGAGGACAATTGCTTCGCAGATGACCGATGCAATAGGTGAAACTGTAAGTGTAAAACTAGAAGGGTCAGTTAAGAGTGATAAGAGTGATAAGGAAAATTTTTTAGTTTTTTCTTTGTCAGGTACTGTTATTAGTCATCAAGGTTTCCGTCAGGTTTATATAGAGGATTCAGATGATAATGAGTCTGATGATAGTTCTTCTGACGAAGACCAAGTTTTACCCGAAGTGCAGGTTGGGCAGTCTGTTAGTGTGACTGATTCAGTTCCAGAAAGTCATGAAACAAAACCTCCAGCAAGGTATACAGAAGCTTCTTTGGTTAAAAGATTGGAAGAAGAAGGAATTGGCAGGCCAAGCACCTACGCAGCCATTCTTGGAAGAATCATCCAACGTGAATACGCCTGGAAAAAGGGTACAGCTCTAATACCAACTGTTAAAGGATTTGCAGTAACGCAACTATTAGAAGCGCATTTTCCCAAATTAGTTGATTACAAATTCACAGCAGAAATGGAAGTGGCGCTTGATGACATCTCAAATGGCATGTGGGAAAAAACCGCGTATTTGCAAGCTTTTTATTTTGATGGTCTTGATGGGGATATAGGACTACATACAAAAGTAGTTGAGAGAGAAGATGAAATTGATCCCAGAGCTGTTTGTGGTGTTTCTTTAGGAGAGACTCCAGAAGGGCATCCAGTTTATGCAAGGTATGCAAGGTCTCCTTATGTTGAATATCGCGAAGATACCGCTGGAGTTCCAGAAGATTTACCGCTTGATCAGCTAACAGTTGAAAAAGCTCTCGAGTATATAAATGCACCACCCGATAGAGAATTGGGTACTGATCCAGAAACAGGATTACCAGTTGTTGCCAAGCAAGGGAGATTCGGACCTTATGTATCTTTAGGCAGGTTTCCGCAGTGGCCAAAAGCTTCATCACGCGAAGGGAAGTTATTTCGGTTACCTCATCATTTAAAAGTCATGAAGGTGGCTATTGCTTATTTAAAAATGACCGTCTCACCAGATGATGATTCAGTTTTACGTGTTATCAACTCTCCGAAGCGAGGAATCGGTAAAGGTTCTTTAGATAAAGCAAAGACATATGCAGAAAGCAATGGTGTAAGCCTTTTTGAGGCATTAGAGCAAACCGAGAAATTAGAATTAAAAGGTGCAGTCTTAAAAAGTGTTCAGAGTTTTACGGATTTCTCTCGGTCTTTTTCTGCGTTGGGTTCCCTTGCGCCGGCGGATTTATTAAATCAGATTTTTGAAGATTCGGGTTATAAAAAAGAAATATTGGCTGCTAAAAATTCTGAATCACAATTAAAAGTTTTTGAAGATTTTGTTGAAGTTTTGAAAGAGTTTGAAAACATTGATCAAGTGATTGCAGAGATTGATCGTTTTGAGGAAATTAAACAACAACCAAAACCTAAAACTTCTTCTCTTTTTGACACTATGACATTAGAAAGAGTTACTTTTGAAGATGCTCTTCAACTTCTTAGTCTTCCAAGAACAGTGGGATTAGATCCTTCGGATGGACAGGAAATTACAGTTCAGAATGGTCCCTATGGTCCTTATCTGAAAAAAGGTTCGGATACAAGAAATATTGCGACTGAAGAGGAATTATTGACAATTTCGTTGGAGCAGTGTTTGGATTTACTTGCTCAGCCGAAAAAATTCGGCAGAAGAGCAGCTAAACCTCCGTTGAAAGAGTTAGGCATAGACCCTGTTTCAGAAAAACCCATCCTCTTGAAGGATGGACAGTGGGGACCTTACGTAACTGATGGTTCAACTAATGCGAGTCTTCAACTAGGAGATTCAGTTGAAGAAATCACTGACGAAAGAGCTGTTGAATTGTTAGCTGAAAGAAGAGCAAAAGTCTGACATTAGAAAGAAATAATAATCTAAAATTGTATTTTAAATAGGGGCTAAAGTGAGTCTTCAAAACAACGATAATGAGAAGAAACGTTCATATTCTCAAGTTGTTCATCTCACAAACAAAGTATTTGACTCTCCCAGTTTTTTCAGACTTTGGATCGCTCAGGTTGTATCAGCGACAGGTGACTGGCTTGGATTATTGGCTATAAGTATTTTGGCTATAAGGGTTGGTTCTGGCAACGAAGGAGCTGCCTTAAGTCTTGTATTGGGCGCTCGGATTGCACCAGGTTTTTTCTTTGGTCCTCTGGCAGGTGTTTTTGTCGATAGGTGGGATCGTAAAAAAGTTATGATTTTCTGTGACATTGGAAGAGCGATGGTGATGGTAGTTCTTCCCTTTGTCAATAATTTAGTTGGGCTCTTTATAGCTTCCCTAATACTCGAAGCTCTGACGATGTTATGGTCTCCAGCAAAAGAAGCTTCTGTACCAAACTTAGTTTCTGAAAAATTTCTAACAAGCGCGAACTCACTATCACTTGTCGCAGCTTATGGAACATTTCCACTGGGAGCAGGTTTAATGGCTTTATTTGGCCGTCTCTCAACGGCATTATTTGATTCCAGCTGGGCAGACAACATAAGACTTGATGATATGGGTTTAGCTTTTTACGCTAATGCGGTTTCTTTTCTGGTAACGGCTTTGCTCATTTCGACGCTAGATCTTCCTAAAAATAAGAAAGCAGAGAAAAAAGATAGCCGTGGAGTAAAAAAGTATTTGGCTGATCCAATTAACGATTTAAAGCATGGTTGGCAATTTGCTTTCATAAATCCCGTTGTAAGAACCGTTAATGCAGGATTGGCGACAGCCATGTTAGGAGCTGGCATGGTAATTCCTTTAGGTGTGATTTATGCTGATGAACTCTTAGGTGCCGGGAAGTCCGGTTTCGGTGTTTTGTTGACCTCTTTAGGTTTTGGTGTGGGTACTGGGGTCATTCTGGTTTTCTTTTTGAGAAAAAATATTGATAAAGAAAAAACATTTACACGAGTTCTTTTCGGTGCAGGAATTTCTTTATTTGCAACTGTTTCTACTGGACAAATTCATTTTGCAATGACGATGTTATTTATTGGGGGTATTTGTCTAGGTGTTATATATGTGGTTGGATTCACCCTTTTGCATGAAAATGTGGAAGACAAAATGCGTGGACGAATTTTCGCAACATTTTATTTGCTTGTAAGAGCATGTGTTTTGTTAGCACTAGTAATTGGTCCACTTATAGAAGATGGTTTAGACAGGCTTTCAAGTGTTCTATGGGATCGGAATGTCGAGATATTGGGATTAGAAATTGCTTTACCAGGAGTGAGAATAAGTTTATGGCTTGCAGCCTTAATTGTCCTTTCTGCTGGAGTTTTATCTAAGGTTTCACTAAGAGCGGGTGAAACAAAAATTTTGCCTGAAATTGCTGAGGAGTAAAAACTAGTGGCTGGACATTTCATCACAGTAGAAGGGCCGGACGGTTCAGGGAAGTCAACTCAGGCACGTCTCCTCGCAGAACATCTTGGAGCTATATATACGAGAGAACCAGGTGGAACCAAACTTGGAGAAAAGCTTCGTAATATGGTGCTCGATACCAATGGTGAGGGGCCCTCTGATCAGGCTGAAGCTTTAATGATCGCAGCTGCAAGAGCGCAGCATGTCGTTGAAGTGATAAAACCAGCAATAGAACAAGATAAAAATGTTGTAAGTGATAGGTTCATCGAATCTTCAGTTGCTTATCAGGGATATGGTCGTGGTTTAGGTCCAGAGAAAATTCTTGAAATTTCATTATTCGCAACACAAGAACTTCAGGCCGATTTAATCGTTTTGATTGATGTTGACGCTCCGCTTGCAGCCAACAGGAGAGGTAAAAACCTTGACCGTATTGAAAAAGCTGGTGACGACTTTCATTTTCGCGTGATGGAAGCCTATAGAACGATGGCTTCTAATGAACCAGATCGTTGGGTAGTAATAGATGGCTCAGGAACGGTCGATGAAGTATCAAAAAAAGTAATAAATGAGGTTGAATTACGACTAGGCAAGCATGCAAGAGACTGATCTTTGGGCTTTTATAAAAGGACAGACAGAAGCCGTTAACTTTCTGAAAAAAGCTGCAATTAACCCTGTGCATGCCTATCTTTTTGTTGGTCCAGAAGGTGCAGGGAGAGAGGAGATAGCAAGAGCTTTTTCAGGTTCGATTTTTGTTAACTATGAGGAAGGTAACAATCTCGAGCGCTGTAAAGATCTAGCTTGGAGAGGCATTCATCCTGATCTGTCAATCATAGAACCTGAAGGTAGAACTTTAAGAGTCTCAGATGCCCAAAAAATTATTTTTGAAAGTTCGCGTTCACCAGTTGAATCTCAAAAGAAAGTATTGGTAGTAAATCGTTTTGATACTGCTGAACCGGAAGCGGTAGCCAGTTTGCTCAAAACTATAGAAGAACCATCACCAACTACTATTTTTATACTTTTATCAGAAAGTATTCCAGATTCGCATGTGACAATTTCTTCAAGATGCGTCAGAGTTGATGTACCGGTAATGACAGTTGAGTCATTAACTGAGCTATTAAAAGGCGAAGGAATTCCACTAGAGGAAGCCGCTCTTTTATCGGAAGCTTCAGGAGGTAATCTAGGCAGAGCACGTTTGTTGCAAGAAGATCCTTCTTTCATTGTCCGACAAGAAGCATGGAGCACTTTGCCAGATCGTTTGGATGGAAGTGGAGCTGCAGTTTCTATTGCTGTTGAAGAGCTTCAGAAGATGATTGATGATGCCCAAATGCCACTTATTGAACGACACAATCAAGAATTAGAACATCTAGCGGAACAAGAAGATGCCTTTGGGGTTCGTGGCTCGGGACGGCAAACGATAACTGAGCGTCATAAACGCGAAATTCGTCGTTTACGTGACGACGAACTGCGATTTGGTTTGGCTACTCTCAGCAGACGTTACAGAGATTTGGGTATAGAACTTGAAAACTCTGACAAGCTAGATGCAATTGGGTTAATTACAGGTGCGGCATCAGAGCTGGAAAGAAATCCAAACGAACGCTTACTCATGCAGGCTCTTTTTTTAGACCTATCAATGAAAGTAATGGTCTAAGGAAGCTCAACAATAGTTACTGTTCCTTTATTGCCATCTACTTGGATTAAAGCCCCGTTCGGTATTCTTTCGGCAGCTTGATGAACACTAACCACACAAGGAATTCCAAATTCTCTACTTACAATTACGGAGTGACTCATAGGGGCTCCTACGTCAACTACCACTCCAGCAGCAGGAATGAAGAGTGGTGTCCAAGCCGGATCTGTAATTGGAGCTACAAGAATTTCACCTTGTTCTAGTCCGCGTGGATCTCCTGGATCAGTAATTACCCTTGCTCTGCCAGTTATTTCACCAGGGCTACCTGAAAGTCCAGTCATAATTTCACCAACTTGAACAGGTTCAACTGAAGTAGTTTTTTTCTTCCATGAGGAAATAGGAGGAACTTGGCCATTTACTATGAAGGGTTCCTCAAGAGAAGAGAGCAAGTTGAAATCTTTCCGCCTTTGCGAGATAGTTTCACTAAAAGAATTTGGATCTTTAATAAAATCATCGAGTTCACTATTTAAAAGAAGAAAAATATCACTCGGCTCTTCTAAATGACCTTCGTTAGTCATACGATTACCCAATTCGTAGATAGGTAATCGGACTTCGTGAATAGCCATCATTTGAGTTAGTTTCGTTCTTTCTCGTGTTGGCACAAATATTTTAGAAACTCTTAAACCTGTTTCTAACAATTCCAGTGCTTCATCATTGCCGGCTAAAGCTTCTCTTGCTTGTTTTTCGGCAGCTAAACGGTCAGCAGCTGCTTGTGCTTGTTTTGAAGATGGTGAAAAATTGTTGTCAACGTTTCTCATTGCATCTATAGCTGCAGTAACCGGATTCGGGTCAACTTCCCAAGTGGGGTTTCCAGCATCCCATTCTCCTGGCCCGCGGCATCCATGTTCTTTTAGAAAAGATTCGAATTTATTTGCGAATTCTGAAGAATTCTTCTCAAGACGACTTAGTTCCCAAATATCAACTGTCATAGGCACAGAGTCAATTCCATCAAGACCTGAAATAAGTCGTCCGGACAAACTAGGATCTATTTCGGCACATACCTGACTTAGCAACCCTGGTCCAACCGCTGATGCAGTTCCATAGACATAATATGGTTCAAAAAATTCACGGATATATGAAGTGACAGAACGAGCTCTATCAATCAAATCTTTGTTTGAAAGGGTTTTCAGATCTGGTCTATTTTCACGGAGTTCAAGAATTGTTTTCCTGTCCTCCATTAGTTCCTGAGGTTCTTCAGTAATTGTCATAATCCACCCCATAGTGGCTTCAATTTGTTCTTCTAATTCAGGTCTTTTGTCATCCGGATGAGGAGTATGAGGAACAACATCAGGATGAGAACCCAACAAAATGTCATCCATTTGTTGAGCAGACATTCCTGGACTACGTTCCCCCACTAATCTGATTAATGACATATTGAGATACACATAACCACCGAAACAAGCAATGAAATCGGGTTGATCATGGTTTATTTCATCAGGTGCAGAAGATCCCCATCTAAAGTGACCATTCATCCAACCAAAAGCAACGCCGGCTCCCCAAACTAAATCCCATCCAAGAGGACTACATGGGTTAGGCATAATCTCACCAACATTTGACCTTGTGTACATAGGGAAACGTTCGCTTGGCGCCCAATCGGTTATCCATTTTTCATCCATATTTGCCTTTCAGGAATCATGCACGACAAAACGGATTCTTTTGAACCCCTTGCCTTTTGATTCAGTCTTTACAACCTCTATCCGTCCTACTTGCGATGTCGAGGAGACGTGAGTTCCTCCATCAGCTTGCTTATCAAGACCAACAATATCGACAATTCTAATTTCTTTAACAGATTCAGGAACCAGATTAATTTTTGTTCTAATTAGATCACGGTCAAGAATAGCGTTTTCTCTAGCTAAAAAAGAAACTTCAATTGGTCGATTTGCAGCAATTTCCTCATTACATAAATGTTCTACTTCAGAACCAAAATCTGATGAAATTTCGTCCATTTCGAAGTCCATTCTCCCAGTCAGTGCATCCATATTCCCGCCAGTAACAACACGCTTCCATTTTTTCCACATAACACCGCAAAGAATGTGCATTGCCGTATGGGTACGCATCATTTGACGTCTTCTTTCTTCATCTACTTCACCAGTGATGTGCGTCCCAATTGCTGGTATTGGGCCAGCTAATGTATGCCAAATTTTTTCATCAACAGTCCTTACATCAATAACGGAAGCAGCTCCGTCTTTCCACAGTAAATGGCCGGTGTCATGTGGTTGTCCACCGCTTGTTGCATAAAAGGCAGTCCGATCGAGTTGAATCCTAGATTCATCCACTTCTGTGACCACAGCTTCGAACGAACGGAGTTCAGCATCGCGTAAATATAGTTTTTCTGTTATTTCATTCATTTTTTTCCGTATTAATTAAGATTCTTAATTCTCCTTTAACAACTTGCCATGTAAGTTGTTGAAGGCCAGTACCATCCGGAGGAAATTTATTTGTAGGATCACATGAATTAAAAAAATTTGAATTGTCATAATCCCACTGTGTTAAACATGAATCAGCTTGTTTAGGCACCTGAGCTAAGAACGCAAACCATCCGGTTTGAGGGTCAGTGCCCGTGTGGGTGACCCATATTGGCCTATCACGACCAAGCAGATCTGGGAAAAGAACCGGACCATTCGAAGAGATTTCATTAGATAGATTGAGCGCATCGATACCACGAAAATCATCATCGCCTAAGCGAATTTCTATTGAATCTGAAGATTTTGATATTGAAAGAAGGATAAACAAACATGCCAGAGCAGCAACTATTCCAGCAATGCCGACAACAGTTGCTTTTACAACGTTTATGCGAATCCCGTGGGCTCGTGCCAATTTTTCCTTCCCTGGTTTGGGTCTTTTCTATACTTTGCCTAGTATCACGGCCGTTTGCTATTGCAATAAATAATAATGAAGTAACAATTTTTCGGAATATACAGGAGACGAAATAAATGGATCTTTTCGAGTATCAAGGGAAAGAATTTTTCGCTGAATATGGCATGCCTGTTTCACCAGGTGGACTAGCCCTTTCGGTAGAAGAAGCAGTAAGTGTGGCTGAAAATTTAGGTTGCCCAGTGATGGTAAAAGCTCAGGTTCATACCGGAGGAAGAGGCAAAGCCGGTGGAGTTAAATTTGCTGCTGATATTAACGATGTTGCAGAACATGCAGAAAAAATTCTTGGACTTGACATCAATGGTCATGTAGTTGAACGACTTTGGATAGAGAAAGCCTCAGATATAGCCGATGAATACTATGTTTCGTTTACTTTAGACCGGTCTGCAAAAAAACACTTGGGGATGCTTTCTGCAGAAGGAGGTGTAGAAATAGAAAAAGTCGCTGAAGAGAATCCAGATGCAATAGCGCGAATCTGGGTCGATCCAGTCGAAGGATTGTCTGAAGGGAATTGTAGAAATTGGGTAAAAGAAGCAGCCTTACCAGAACAAGCAATCGAAGGGACAGTAGAAATACTTTTAAAACTTTATAAAGCTTATGTAGATGGAGATGCAGATTTAGTTGAAATAAATCCCTTAATACTTACTGAGGATGGAAGAGTTCACGTTTTGGATGCAAAAGTTACTTTGGATGGTAATTCAGTTTTCCGTCATGAAACGTATAAAGAGTTTGATGAAACACAAACGAGAGATGAGCGTGAAAAAGCCGCTCATTCAAAGGGTCTGCAATACGTAGGTTTAGAAGGTGAAGTGGGAGTCATTGCAAACGGTGCAGGTTTGGCTATGTCAACTGTCGATGTTGTTAATCAAGTAGGTGGTCGTCCAGCAAACTTTTTAGATATCGGAGGAGGTGCTAATGCTGATGTTATGACCGCAGCGTTGGAAGTAATTAATAACGATCCAGATGTAAAGTCAATTTTCATAAATATTTTTGGTGGTATAACCCGAGGTGAAGAAATAGCTAACGGAATAATTGACGCTTTGGACAGAGTGGAAATGCGTTCGCCTATTGTTATTAGGTTGGACGGTACAAATGCAGATGAGGGTAGAGAAATTCTTGAACCACACCTATCACAAGCATTGCAGTTAGCGCCCACAATGTTGACTGGCGCTGAGCAGGCTGTCGCTTTAGCGAAAGGAACAAAAAATTAATGAGTATTTTTGTAAATGCAGAGACGAAAGTTATTTATCAGGGTTTAACTGGGAGTCAAGGTAGATATTACGGTTTGCTGAATAGGGATTACGGAACGAAAGTAGTAGCTGGCACCAATCCGAAAAAAGCAGGAACAGACGTTGAAGGAATCCCAATTTTTGCAAGTGTCGCTGAAGCAGTTGAGGAAACAGGTGCGACAGCATCATGTATTTTTATACCCGCTCCAGGGGTAAGAAGTGCGGTTTTAGAAGCGGCTCAAGGGGGGGTAGATTTCATAGTTGCAATTACAGAAGGGGTTCCAGCACACGACGAGGCTCTTTTTTACAATCAACTACGTAAAGATTTTCCTAATGTTCAATTACTAGGACCTAACTGCCCTGGGATTATTTCTCCGGGTGAATGCAACATTGGTATCACTGCTGGTCACATCGCTCTTCCGGGTGGACCTGTAGGAATAGTCAGCAGGTCAGGGACACTTACCTATCAGGCTTTATATGAACTAAAAGAAAAAGGGATTGGCTGTACAACTTGTGTAGGAATTGGTGGAGATCCAGTTCCTGGCACTTCGTTTATTGATTGTTTAGCTGCTTTTGAAGCCGATCCTGATACCAAGGCGGTGATGATGATTGGAGAAATTGGAGGAAGTGCTGAAGAAGAAGCAGCAGAATTTATTTCAAACAACATGACTAAACCAATTTCTGCATATGTAGCTGGAGTGACAGCTCCAGCTGGTAAAAAGATGGGTCATGCAGGCGCAATAGTTTCGGGAGGCAGAGGAACGGCTCAGGCTAAAATGGAAGCTCTTGAAGCTGCAGGAGTAAGAGTCGGAAATAATCCCACCGAAGCTGGAGAATTAATGGCAGAGATAGTTTCTCAACTTTAAAGATTCGAATGTTATTGTTCTGACATATTCTTAAAAGAGATAGTGCATCCGATTTGCAAGAGAATAAAAGCAGTTGACGCAAATTGTATGTAAGTGTTCTTGAAGAAATATTGAAAGAGTCAGAGAAAGGTTCTTAGCATGAAGGGAGAAATATGAATTCATCTCGTGCTTTGTTATCTGTTTATGACAAAACTGGAATAGTTGATTTTGCAACAAACCTTATTGATCTTGGATGGGAAATTGTCTCATCAGGAGGTACAGCAAGTCATTTAATTGAGTCTGGGATTGAAGTGATTGAAGTTGCAGAACTTACAGGAGCGCAAGAAATGCTCGACGGTCGTGTAAAAACACTTCATCCAAACATTCATGGTGGCATTTTGGCTGATCGTTCAAATCATGAACATCTTAAAGAGTTAGAAAACAAAGGGATTCAAACTATCGACTTGGTGGTAGTAAATCTTTACCCATTTTCACAGGATCCGGGAATTGAGCTAATGGATATAGGTGGTCCAGCGATGGTTAGAGCAGCAGCAAAAAATTTCCATTCTGTAGGAGTAGTTGTAGATCCTTTAAAATATGGATCGATAATTGATGAGATTCGAGAAAAAGGAAATCTTACTTTAGAAACTCGTCAAGATTTAGCTAGGGATGCTTTTGCTCATACAGCAAGTTACGACGCGGAGATTGTTTCATGGTTCGATGACAAGCAAGAAGAATTGCCAAAAAGTATTCATATCTCGATTGAAAGAGTCGGAGAACTCAGATACGGAGAGAACCCTCATCAGGTTGGAGCTAGATACCGCTTTTCAAATGAAACTAGTTGGTGGGATGAAGCGATCATTCATGGTGGCAAACCAATGTCATATTTGAACGTTTTTGATGCTGAAGCCGCGTGGAAAATTGTTAATAAACTCGGCGATGAACCATCTGCGGTAGTTGTGAAACACGCGAATCCTTGTGGAGCAGCGACAGCGAAAACAATCGAAGCTGCTTATATTGCTGCACATGAGTGTGATCCGGTATCTGCATTTGGTGGAATAGTCGCTTTAAATTGTCCAGTTAATGTTGAAATTAGCGAGAAAATTAGTGAAATTTTTACTGAAGTAATCATTGCACCTTCTTATGAACAAGAAGCACTTAAAAAACTTCAAGAAAATTCAAATTTGAGAATCGTAGAGGCTGGATTGCCCACGATTCAAAAATTTGATTTTCGAAATGTTGATGGGGGCTTATTGGTCCAAACTCCTGATACGGAACCAGGTGATCGAACCAAGTGGGAAATTGTAACGAAACGAGAGCCAACCGATTCAGAGTGGAGTGATCTTGAATTTGCATGGAAAATAGTCTCCAGCGTTTCTTCAAATGGAATAGTTCTTTCAAAGAATAGGCAATCAGTAGGTATTGGGGTTGGGCAACCTAATAGAAGAGATTCCGCTCGAATAGCAACTGAAAAAGCTGCAGGTCGAGCTTCCGGCGGAGCATGTGCTAGCGATGCTTTTTTCCCTTTCAGAGACGGTTTGGATGCTGCAATTGAAGCTTCGGCTACTGCTGTTATACAGCCTGGAGGATCTGTTAGAGATGAAGAGGTAATAGAAGCGGCTAATGACGCGCATCTAACGATGGTTTTTACAGGCACAAGACATTTCAGACATTAGGACCAGTGCTTTAAATCCGATATCGTTTGTCAAATGACAGCAGAATTATTGTCGGGCGGACCAGTTGCGGATTCAGTTTTGGAAGATGTTAAAACACGCACCCGTTCTCTAATTGAAAAAGGAATCAAGCCAGGGCTCGGAACAATATTGGTCGGTGAAGATTCAGCAAGCGCTGGGTATGTAAGAAAAAAACATGAAACATGTGAAGAGGTAGGTCTTACGTCCCAACACATAGAGATTCCAAGTGAAGCTTCTCCCGAGACTTTGGTTGAAGCTGTAAATAATTTCAACAACGATCCTGAAGTTCACGCATATATCATTCAACATCCGGTTCCAGACGGTTTTGATTTCAATAAAGCTTTGTCACTAATGGACCCTG
>DBFL01000069.1:0-73853 GCA_002294285.1 Candidatus Neomicrothrix sp. UBA881 | reverse complement strand
ATACAGGCAATGCTTGTGCATTATGGAATTGAGACTAGGGGCAAGCATGTAGTTGTCATAGGAAGGGGCCCAACACTTGGCCGTCCCATGGCGTTGTTAATGTCTTCTAAAGGACCAGGTGCAGATGCTGCAGTAACTGTTGTGCATTCAGCAGTTCCAGATCTTGCTGAAATTACAAAAAAAGCAGACATTGTCATAGCAGCAGTCGGCATTCCCTCTTTTGTTACTCCTGAAATGATTAACCCAGGTTCTGTAGTCATAAGCGGAGGGATTTCTTGGGAAGGAAAAAAACTTTTACCTGATGTGGATGAAGCCGTGGGAGAAGTGGCGTCTTGGATTACGCCAAGGCTTGGCGGTGTTGGACCTACTACGGTAGCTATGTTGCTTCGTAACACAGTGGAAGCCGCTGAACGAAAAATTCTTTAAAAATTTTTCAAAACCAACTTTTTAGATTCAAAAGAAGGCTTTGAGATGGATAAGGTCAAGGTATGGCTGAAAAAATAAAAATGGGTTCAAATGGAACCCTAGAAGTACCTGATGAACCAATTATCCCTTTTATTGAAGGAGATGGAACCGGAGTTGATATTTGGCCGGCTGCAAGACATGTATTAGATGCAGCAGCCGAAAGACACGGAAGAAAAGTCGAATGGATGGAAGTTCTTGCTGGACAAAAAGCTTATGACGAAACTGGCGATTGGCTACCCCAAGACACGATTGATGCTTTTAATGAATATTTAATCGGTATAAAAGGACCGCTAACAACTCCCATCGGAGGCGGTTTTAGGAGCTTAAACGTAGCTTTGAGGCAAATACTTGATTTGTATGTTTGTCTGAGACCAGTTAGATGGTTTCCTGGGGTTCCGTCCCCTGTCAAGGCACCCCATTTGGTCGACATGGTAATTTTCAGAGAAAACACAGAAGACATTTATGCAGGCCTTGAAGCTGAAGCCTTTTCACCAGAAGCAAAAAGGCTAAGAGAATTGTTGTCTGAGAACTTCGGTTGGGAAATTAGAGAAGATTCTGGGATTGGTATAAAACCTGTTTCCAAGACAGGTTCACAACGTCTACAAAGAGCCGCTCTTCAATATGCGGTCGATAGAGGTCGAAGCAGAGTTCATTGGGTGCATAAAGGAAACATTATGAAATTCACAGAAGGTGCTTTTCAAAAATGGGGCTATGAACTCGTCAAAGAAGAATTTAGTGACCAAGCCGTAGCTTGGGAAGATTGCGGGGGTGACTCTGGAGATAAAATTCTTGTTCAAGATGCAATTGCAGACATTGCTCTACAGCAGGTACTTACACGTCCTGATGAATTTGATGTCATAGCGACAATGAATCTCAATGGCGACTATCTTTCCGATGCGCTAGCAGCTCAGGTGGGTGGTATTGGTATAGCTCCAGGAGCTAATGCAAACTACGTAACAGGACATGGAATTTTTGAAGCGACCCATGGAACAGCACCAAAATATGCTGGTCAAGACAAAGTTAATCCCTCCTCTGTGCTCCTTTCAGGAGTTCTGATGTTTGAACACATAGGTTGGAGAGATGTCGCAGATGACATTGTGAAAGCATTAGAAGCAACGATTGCTGACAAAGTCGTTACTTATGATTTCGCACGTCAAATGGAAGGCGCAACCGAAGTTAAATGTTCAGAATTTGCGCAAGCAATTGTCGATCGATTCTGAATCAGAACGTACAACTACAGAAGTCGGAGAATTTTCCGATGAGGGCAAGGTTGTAAAACGTTGGTTTAGGCTGGTCTTCAGATCAATAAAAGCCCATCCACTACCTCACATAATCGGAATTTCAGCGGGAAACATTTTCTCTCTAGTTGTAGTAGGTTTCACAATCGTTTTGGGTCGTGTAACTGATCAGGTAATTATTCCAGGTCTAGATGGTGAAGGAGTTGAAGGTCGGACCATTCTCGGTGGGTTTATCGCGATAGTAATCGTTGGCCTTATAAGAGGTTTTTCGGTAATGCTTAGAAGGTTCTTTAATTTCACAGCAGTTGAAAAAACTAAACAAACTTGGCGGTTATCAGTAATTGATCACCTTTTAGACGCCCCTAGAGCCAATTACTGGTCTAGATCCACTGGGGAACTATTAGCAAGAGTAGACACTGATGTAGAAACAGCTACATCAGTTTTAATGCCTCTAGCTTTTTCCATATCGGTAATTTCACTGATTTTGTTTTCGTTAATAAGTCTTTTGGTTATTCACCCCTTGTTCTTTTTGGTTGCATTATTACTTTTCCCTGCGCTTGCAGTATTACAAAGGTTTTTTGTTCGAGCGGTTGAAGGACCAGCAAGAAGAGCTCAAGCTCTCATAGGGGAAGTTTCAGAAATTGCACACGAAAGTCTTGACGGGATAATGGTTGTTAAGACCATTGGAAGACAAAAGCAAGAGTTGGAGAGGTTAACTGAAACTTCAGAACGTTTACGACAAGAGCGGTTAAAAATTGGATGGCAGAGATCGGTTTTTTCTCCACTGCTATATCACCTTCCGAATTTCGGAATTCTAGTTCTATTAATGGTCGGAGCATTATTAGTCGATAACGGTTCAGCAACCGTTGGTGAAACTGTCCAGGCAATGGCTTTGTTCATGATTCTCACCCTTCCAGTACAGATACTCGGTTTCATGTTTCAAGAGATGCCTCGATCAGTAGTAGCTATGGATCGAATAGATGAAATTTTTTCAATTGAAAAAATTCAATATCCGCAAGATGGAGAAGTAAAAAAACCACTAGACGTAGTTTTTGACAAAGTTGGCTTTTCTTACCCTGCAGAAAACGAAGGACAAGTTAGACAAATTGTTTTAGAAGATTTTTCTGAAAAGATTGTCGAAGGTGAATCTGTTGCTTTGGTCGGGTCAACAGGATCTGGTAAGAGCACACTTGTAATGCTTATGTCTGGTTTGGTTGAACCAACATCAGGAAGCGTAACTTTAGGAGAAGCAAATCTAGGATTACTAGGACCAGATTTTGTATCAGACCATGTTGCCCCGGTTTTTCAAGAGACATTTCTTTTCGCTTCAACTCTTCGCGAAAATTTAGCATTAGATAAGAACGTTTCAGAATCAGAAATTTTATCAGCTCTTAAAGTTGCATCAGCCGATGAATTCGTTTCCGAACTCCCTCAAGGAATTGAAACAATAGTTGGGGAACGAGGTATAACACTGTCAGGTGGACAACGTCAGCGCATAGCCATTGCACGTGCATTATTGAGAAAGCCTTCCGTGTTGATTTTAGATGATGCTACATCTGCTGTAGACCCGAAAGTTGAAGCAAAAATTTTACAAAACATCAAGATAGAAACTAATTGTTCTCTACTTGTAGTTGCCCACAGATTAGCGACAATTCGACTAGCGGAAAGAGTCATATTTCTTGATGATGGAAAAGTTGTAGCTTCAGGTTCTCATGAAGAACTATTACAAATTGAAGATTATGCCAATCTTGTCAACGCCTATGAGGATGTAACGCTATGACTTTTTTGGATGGGCACGACGCTATTGGAAAAGAATTCGAAACTGAACCTCAAGATTTAGAAGGGATTGAAGGTGTAGGAGCTCTAAATGTTTTGAAGAGAGGCTTGAAAGCGTCTCCAGAATTAAAAGCAGGTGTTTCTCTAACAGCTTTAATGGCATTAGCAGTAGCAGGTGGAAAATTATTAGTGCCTCTCACAATTAAAGAAGTTCTTGACCGAGGCATCACAACGAATGGAGTGAATGTAAATTCAGTTCTTCTTTTCTCATTTATATCAATGTTTCTTTCAATAGCAGGGATGGCTTTAGGTAAGGCAACTTACTATCGCTTAGCTAAAACAGCAGAGAACGTTTTAATGGGTTTAAGAATAAGAACGTTTGAGCACTTGCATAGATTAAGTATTGCTGATCACGTAGACGCCAGAAAAGGTGCCCACACAGCGCGAGTAACAAGTGATGTTGAAACCCTTACGCAATTTGCTCAATGGGGAGCAATAGCGTGGATAATCAATTCCATACAAATACTCGCAGTATTAGTAATAATGGTTCTCTACTCATGGCATCTTTCCATAGTCACCCTGTTAGTCCACGCACCTTTATTTCCAGTTCTTAGATGGATGCAACGCAAACAACTACAAGCGCATGACCGGGTTCGAAGTCGAGTGTCAGACACACTTTCAGTAGTTTCAGAAGCTATCCAGGGAGTTGATGTTGTAAGAGCTTACGGTTACCGGCGCAAAACAAGGGCTAAATTACACGACGCCATTAATTATCAATACAAAGAACAGATGGTAGCTCAAAAGTATTTCTCTTTTGTTCTTCCGATCACAGACATTATTGGAGTTGCTGCAATTGCAGCGGTTGTAGGCGCAGGGGTTTACTGGGGGCCAGATTGGGGAGTTACTTCTGGAGAGCTAATTGCTTTTGTATTTTTATCCAACTTACTAGTAATGCCGATATCTGAATTGGGAGAAGTTCTTAATCAGACTCAGACAGCACTTGCGGGATGGTGGAAAGTACTTGATGTTCTAGACAAAGAAATTGAAGTCAAAGAACCATCTAAAGGTTTAACTCTGCCTGAAAGTCCACTTGATGTGAAATTAGAAGAAGTTGATTTTTCATACCGAACCGGAGGTTTAGTACTCAATAATATAAATGTCTACATTCCTGCTGGGGTCTCAGTAGCTGTTGTTGGTGAAACAGGATCCGGGAAAACAACTTTTGCGAAACTACTTACACGATTAGCAGATCCAACAAATGGGAGAGTGTTGATAAACGGTCAAGACCTTTCAGAAATAGATTCCGATCACAGGCATAGATCGATAAGGATGGTGCCGCAAGATGGTTTCTTATTTGACACAAGTTTGATCGAAAATGTTCGCTACGGTCGAAGTAATGCAAAAAGAAGCGATGCAGAAGAATCAATTGACGCTTTAGGTTTATGGCCTTGGATAAATCAACTACCTGACGGGTTAGAAACAAGAGTCGGAGAAAGAGGTGAGTCTTTATCAGTGGGAGAGCGACAGTTGGTTGCGCTTGCTAGAGCACAAGTAGCTAACCCTGGTTTACTAATTTTAGATGAAGCTACTTCAGCGATCGACCCTGAAACTGAACAGATGCTTGAGAGCACTTTAGAACGTCTAGCACAAGGTCGTACAACCGTGAGTATTGCCCATCGTATTTCAACTGCTGAGCGAGCAGACATGATCCTAGTTTTTGATAAAGGAGAAATAGTAGAAAAGGGCGAGCATTCTGATCTAATAAACTCAACAGGAATTTATTCAAAGCTTTATGAATCTTGGATTGGAAATACAAGAGAACTGTGAAAAAAGTAACAAATTTTTTTGACTATGAATTTCTATCCCTATTTATAATTTAGAAAGTATTCTCAGTGAGAGTGAACAAATTAAATGGAGTCAATCTTGAGTAATAATCCCATCCGAGTAGCCATAACAGGAGCAGCAGGTCAAATTGGTTATAGTCTTGTCTTTCGAATAGCCAGTGGTCAACTATGTGGTCCAAATCGACCTGTAATTCTTCAATTATTAGAGATACCACCTGCAATGGGAGCGTTAGAGGGCGTGGCCATGGAACTTGATGATTGTGCTTTTCCCTTATTGGAAAAGATAGAACTCTCAGATCAAGCAGATCAAGCTTTTGAAGGTGCCAATGTAGCTCTGCTAGTTGGATCTAGACCAAGAAGTCAAGGAATGGAACGCAAAGACCTTCTGGAAGCAAATGGTGAAATTTTTACCGGCCAAGGAGCAGCTTTGAATGATAAAGCTGCAGAAGATTTACGTGTCCTAGTAGTGGGTAATCCAGCTAATACCAATTGTCTAATAGCAATGAACAATGCACCTGACATACCTAGACATAGATTTTCAGCTATGACACGTTTGGATCACAACAGAGCAATAACTCAAGTTGCACAGAGAATGGAAATACCGACAACAGAAATAAAAAAAATGACAATTTGGGGTAACCATTCAGCAACCCAATATCCAGATCTCTTTAATTGTAGAATTTCTGATAAGTCTGCTTCTGACTTAATAGATGATCAAGATTGGTTAGAAAAAGTTTTTATCCCATCAGTTCAACAAAGAGGTGCAGCCATAATTGAAGCACGCGGTTTATCTAGCGCTGCTTCTGCTGCAAATGCCGCGATTGATCATGTTAGGGACTGGATCAGTGAAACTCCTGAGAATGATTGGGTTTCTATGGCTGTATGTTCTGACGGAAGTTACGGAGTAGAAGAAGGACTGATCTCATCTTTTCCTGTTACATGCTCAAATGGTGATTGGGAAATTGTAAAAGATCTTCAGATAGATGAGTTTTCCAGAACAAAAATTGATGCTTCTGTTCAAGAACTTTCTGAAGAGCGAGACACTGTTTCTGATCTGGGATTAATTTAAGAGTTGCTTGTCACAACCACTTAACCAAGTCACCTTTTTTGACTGAACAATCGTTGATTACAACTCCTGTTATTCCACCTCGCCACTCAGGAGTTAATGCATCTCGAAGTCCTTCAGAGACCTCATTCATCAGCTTGCAAGGAACTGTTTCACCTGTCACTTCAATTTTTAGTTCACCGATTTGAAGGATCTTTCCAATAGTTTCCTCTAGGTCGATTCCACTAACTATAAAATTTGCCCTTCTCTCTTTAGGGTTGACAAATTTACCGATGCTTTCAGTAGCTGATTCCCAACTCTCCTTTGAAAGAACAGTCACCTGACGTTTCGTACCAGGTTCTTTTGCGGAACCTGCAATACCTTCGCCGGCAATTACATCTGCTTCAGTAAGAGAAATCATTGGTTCACCATGAAGTTTTTTCAACCAAATTTCTAATAACTCGCCCATTGCTAAAAGCTACTCTCTATCGAAATCAAAAACTGTTGTAGGGCGGATTGTTTCGAAAATATTTTCTAGTTGCTCAAAAACTATTGATTTATCCAAAAGCACTCTTGGATCCCCACCAATCTCCATTTTTCCCTCGATGATTGCGGTTAAAGGGTCTATTGTTCCTTCAAATAGAGCAACTGCAGTAGACAGGTCAGTTTCATACCAAACATCAGGCTTAGAGTCGCCACTTGCAGTAACAGTTGTATTTCCTTTATCAATCTTAATTTGCCAAATAGTTAATGTTTCACCCACAACTCTGTACTCAATAACGAGTTCAATGTCAGTTGCCACTTCAGACAAACCTAAGTGAGACTGGGCGACAGAATTTAATTTATCTATCCAAGCGTCAGACATGTAAATGATTTTTTCCACATTTCAATCTTACGTGCCTCCGTGATAGATCTTCCTTATCTTCCTAGTACTGTGAAACAGTGGAGAAAATTGGAACCGGTCAGAAAACCTTTGACTACAGTCCTGTTCGAGGTATTTGGACAAGGCTTGAAGGACCAGAAGACGTTCTAGATTTAATGGACAAAGGCCTAGATAATGTAATTGCAGTAATTAGAGATGCTGGAGCGACCTTTTTATCTCCAATTTTTGATGAGCTGCGTGGGGTGATCTGCACGGAAGGCACTATCAGAAGTCATATTGGGATAGTAAGTCGAGAATTTCAAATACCAGGCATAATTGCAGCTGAATTATTTTACGATTCTGAAAACGGCACTGAGATAATTCTTGATGGAACAGGACCCGAAGGTCTAATTTATCTAGCTGATTAACATGGAAATGATTACAGAAGTCAATAATTACCTGAAAGCTATCAACCCGATTTCAGCCAGACTTATGGCAGAAAGAACCGGTTATTCATCCCAGTTAATCCCAGTCACTTCCTATGTGACAGTCTCAGCGATTGAAGCTTTCTTAAGGTATCCAGAAGCTATAGATGTAATAACTGAATCTATTACTCCAGAAGAGATAGGTGCCCTAGCTAGAAGACCGTCGTGTCAAGCTAATTCAGTTTTCCTTTGGGGAGTTGCTAATTTCTGGCTACTAGGAAGAAACATCATGTCTCTAATCGATCCATCGTTAGACAATGTTTCAAATGCACATAAAGTTTTAGATTTTTGGGGACGTGTCTCACGCTCGTATAGAGGTGGCGAGTATTTACATGCAGCTGACAATGGAAACAAGATAAATGTTTTGGATTTATCCCATTTAGAATTTCTAAAACAATCTGCTAGTCCAGTAAATGCGGAAAGACAAGCCTTAATAAGGCATTTGAACGCTACCTTAATCAATTATCTGTTCCTGCTCTATTTTGATACCCGTGTTGGACATGGAGACACAGGACCCTACAAAACAGAAGATGGTCGAACAATAATTGTCCGGGACTATTTCAGACTCAGTAAAAGTGATTTTTGGTGGTCAGATGTCGCAGATGAACTACCTTACGAAAATCTGACAGCAATTTTTGTTTTAGATCCAACAGTTAAAGTCACAGTGACAGATTTTGGAACTTCCGTGACAACCCCTGAAGATTATTTAAACCATTTAGAGAAATTTGCAATTTTCGCCAATAAAAATGGGCAATTAGAACCGATTGACGATAATCAATTCGAAACTTTTGTTTCGAAAATAAAACAAGTCCAAAAAAGTCATTATAGAAATATTGTCGCCATGGACAGAGATGAGCGAATCCGGTGCGGGGCGTATGTCTATTTCACTTTTTTAAGACCCTTTGCACAAATAGCTGGAGTTGAAAAAGAAATTGATTGGGAGTGTCCACGAGACATACCAGAAGACATATACCCTCTGGTAACCGCTGAAATTGAACCCCCACAACAAGATCCAAATAACGACCCTTATCCCTACTATGAGGAGATTAATAAATGAGTATCCCTACCCCTGCTGATGAAAAGCGTCACGAAGGAGGTTCCGAAAGGCTTTGGAGTGAATCGTGGTATATGGACTGGTTTGACGCTGAAGGAAAAAACGGAGGGTATGTGCGTATGGCAGTATGCCCCAACTTAAAAGAATGTTGGTTTTGGTGTTGCATAGTTGGTCAAGATCAGAAGCCTGTTTTTATTGTTGATCACGACTCAGCGATACCTGAACCTCCAGGATTAGAAATCAGATCCTCAGGTTTGTGGGCAGACCTAGCAGTGGAAAGTCCACTTGAATATTTCAGTGTAGGCGTAGAAGCGTTCGGAGTTGCTTTAGACGATCCGATAGAAGCTTATGGAGACATGAGAGGTGAAAAGATTCCTGTTGGGATCGACCTAGGTTGGGCTACGGATTCTCACCCAGAAGAGACTGATAGTTCTGATCCCTGGGCTTTTCATTATGAGGTGACCACTAGATATGAAATTCCATGTCGCGTATCAGGTGAAATTCAAATTGGTGAAAACAAGTCTCAGGTTGACGGCTGGGGACAACGAGACCACTCATGGGCAGAAAGAGACTGGTGGGACAAGGGATGGACATGGTTTTCAGGACGCTTTAATGACGGGTCACGTTTTCATGCAGTTTCCGTTGAAGGGCATGATTTAGGTATTGGGTATCACTCATCCCAGAAAGGATTAATTGGTGAAAATAGAGTCGTGTCTGAGCCAAAACTGGGACAAGAAGGAATACCTACTAGTGGCTACGTCAAACTTGGAGACACAACTATAGAGTTCGAACCTATCGCATGGGCACCAGTACTTTTAACAGATCCCGATAATGGCTCTATCTCAAGGTTCCCGCGAGGTCTGGTTTCTGTGCAAAGCGACGATGGCCGAGAAGGACACGCCTGGATTGAATTTAATCAACCACAGAAGTAAAACTAAATCACTATTTTTTTAAGAGAGCTTTTTTCGAAATCGAGTTAATTGCTAGAACAAGTCCGAAAGCAAAAAAACCTAAAACAAGAGGAATTAGAAGGTCGTCTGAATCAGGCCAGTCAAGGGTTGTCCCAGAAGTCACTTCATCTCCGTCGTCATTTATAACACCAACGCCGTTTGGCCAAGGCCAAAGAACTCTTGAAGACCCAAGCATTAATCCGACTAGACAAGATATAACCAAATCACGATGTTTATCTAACAAGGTTTTAAGAAGAGTGGAAAACAATGCGAGCCCAATAATTGCACCAATTGAAAGCACGAAAAGCTTTGTGAATTCCTGATGATCGATTGCACTTAACACAGCAGCGTAATTACCCAAAATTAGTAGTAAGAATGCACCCGAAACACCGGGAAGTATCCAAGCGCAAATCGCAACAAAACCTGAAAAAAAGAAGATCCATAGCGATGGATCATCGAACACAGTAGAGCGCAGACCGAGAATAAAAAAGAAAAGAATTGCCGTAACCAGTGAGACAATAGTTTTTTGCAGATTCCAATAATTGAGTAATGAACAAGCAATTACTGTAGAACCTGCAACCAAACCAAAAAAAAGACCTGACATAGGTTCAGGATGCTTTTCAAGAAGATCTACCATGACCCCTGAAACAGAAACAATAGTCACCAACATCCCAAAAATGACCGGAAGTAAAAAAGAGAAATCAATTTTTTTAAGTTCCTGTCGGAAACCAAAAAAATCTGCTCTTAAAATTTTCCCTAAACATAAAGCGCACTTACTTATATTTTCCAGAAGTTTCTCGTAGATGCCAAAAACAAGAGCTATGGTTCCCCCTGAAACTCCCGGAACTACATCTGCCACTCCCATGGCAATACCTCTAGAAAAATTAGTAACGAGTTTTTTTAATTGAAAAATCATCGAAACAGGTCTATCCATCAGATTTAAATTCCGACAAAAAAGGTGTTATTGCCTCGATTATCTGACGAGGAGCACGAATTGGTTTCCCAGAACTATTTGTAATTGCAATTCTGGCACGCTGAGTAGCAACTACATCCGATTCATCAAAAATCTGTTGCCACCATAAAGAAGAAGCTCTACGGATTTCCAAAACCTCAGTTAATATCGTAAGACGGGCACCTGCTTCTACAGGTTTAATAAAACTGGTCTCTATTTGTGATACAACAAATCGAAAATCATTTTTTTCAATTTCGTGTAGTGCTACACCAGCTTCTTCAAGCATTTCTATGCGACCGGTTTCAAACAGTTGGATATAAGAAGAATGATTTAAGTGCCCGTAAGGGTCTAGTTCGTAAAACCGAACTTTTACTTCATGACGATGAGGCACAGCATTGACGTTAGTCGGACATACGGGTTTTGTGGCAACGCATTCAATAACAAATTACTAAAGTTGCTTAACTGAAAGGGTTGCTATTCTCTGTTCCTTCAGCAGGAGGGATCCTTCCGGCTTTATACCAATAAACCCCGCTTAATACTAAAAGTCCCGGCCAAAAAATAACTGAACATATAAGACCAATAACGAAAAATGGCCAAAACCAAGTTTTTTGATGATCAGGTCTTTTTCTGATATCCCAAAGAAACTTTATCCAAAGAGCTACACAGATTAAATAGAGAATCAGCACGACTTAGATACCTTTCTGCAATGAATTAGATTATTCATGTCACTTGATATTAACTGTAATTTACTTAACGTTGCCCAGATAAGGCACGGTTTTTGACTTTTGCTTTCATGTAGTCGCGGTTCATAAACGCAATAAAGTCGAGATTTATTTCTTTGGGACATGCTTCATGACACTCTCCATGATTCGTGCATGAACCAAAAAACTCTTCCATAGTCCCAACCATTGATTCTGTTCTTTTCCATCTTTCTGCCTGCCCTTGAGGTAATGAAGCCATGTGAGCGAGTTTTGCCGATGTGAATAATTGTGCGGCAGAGTTTGGGCAAGCTGCTACACAGGCACCACATCCAATGCAGGCTGCAGCATCAAAAGCTTGATCAGCTGCCTCTTTTGGAACTGGAGTCAGATTCGCGTCAGAGGCTGCACCAGTATTGACGGAAATGTATCCTCCTGATTCGATTATTTGATCAAAAGGAGACCTATCAACTACTAGATCGCGAATGACCGGAAATGACACTGCCCTAAAAGGTTCAATAACAATCTCATCACCGTCAGAAAATTCACGCATATGCAATTGGCAAGTAGTTGTTGCTTTTCTCGGGCCGTGGGCTTGTCCATTAATCATCACACCACAAGTACCGCAGATTCCCTCTCGGCAATCACTTTCGATAGCTACAGGTTCAAGTCCCTGATTGTTCAATTCTTCGTTAAGAAGATCAATCATTTCCAGAAAAGAAGCTTCAGTAGTTATTTGTTGAGTGTATTTTTCAAAAGACCCTTTAGTGTTAGGGCCTTCTTGTCTCCAGATTTTTAGATTTACTGTGATCGTTTCTGACATTTATCTCTCACTTATAACTTCGCTGGGTAAGGGTCACATTTTCGAACTCAAGTTCTTCGACATGTCTAGTTTGTAAAACGTTCTGTTCTTTCCATTCCCATGCCGCGACATGGGTAAAGTTTTCATCATCCCTCTGAGCTTCGCCTTCAGAGGTTTGATGCTCTTCTCTGAAGTGACCACCACAAGACTCTTCTCGTTCCAACGCATCCTGTGCCATTAGTTCTGCCAATTCGAAGAAATCAGAGACCCTCCCAGCTTTCTCTAAAGAGAGGTTCAGGGTGTCGGCGCTACCCAGAACTCGTACATCGCTGAAGAATTCTTCTTTTAATGCGGCGATTTCCGATTTTGCTTTTTCAAGGCCTTCTTTATTTCTACTCATGCCTATGTGATCCCACACAAGTCTTCCAAGCTCTCTGTGGAAGTAGTCAACTGAACGGGTTCCATTGATTGAAAGCCATTTTGAAGTTTCATCTTCAATCCCTTGAACAGCATTAGTGAAAACCGGATCATCAGTTGGAACAGCTGGTTGGCCTAGTTGATCGGCTAGGCCATCACCGATTGTGTAGGGAAGAACAAAGTAGCCATCTGCTAAACCTTGCATCAAAGCACTTGCTCCCAAACGGTTTGCACCATGGTCAGAAAAGTTTGCTTCGCCTATGGCATAAAGCCCCGGTATGGTCGTCATTAAATTGTAGTCAACCCATACGCCACCCATTGTGTAATGGATAGCCGGATAAATGCGCATTGGCGCTTCATAAGGGTTTTCCCCAGTGATACTTTCATACATATCAAAGAGGTTTCCGTATTTTGCAGAAATAGCTGAATGACCATCTCTTTGGATAGCAGCAGAAAAATCTAAATACACACCGTTTTTTAGAGGGCCAACACCGTGCCCTTGGTCAACGACATTCTTAGCATTCCTTGACGCAACATCTCTAGGCACCAGATTTCCGAAAGCTGGATATTTAGTTTCCAGGTAATAATCTCTTTCGTTTTCTGGAATTTCGTGTGCAACTCTGGAGTCATCGAAAGCTTTAGGAACCCAGATTCGACCGTCATTTCGAAGGGATTCAGACATCAAAGTTAATTTCGATTGGAAATCATCACTAGCAGGTATACAAGTCGGATGTATCTGCGTGTAACAAGGGTTAGCGAAAAAGGCACCACGTCTATGTGCTCTCCATGCTGCAGTAACGTTGCTCATCATCGCATTAGTTGAAAGGAAGTAAACATTTCCATACCCGCCTGTTGCTAAAACAACTGCATGGGCGGAATGAGCAACCACCTCACCGGAAAGTAAGTCCCGTGTAACAATTCCGCAAGCTCTTCCATCTTTTGTAACAACATCGAGTAACTCTGAACGTGTGTGTAACTCAACACTTCCAGCTGAAACCTGACGCATCATCGCCGAGTAGGCACCTAGTAGAAGTTGTTGTCCAGTTTGACCTCTTGCATAAAAAGTTCTTGAAACTTGAGCGCCACCGAAAGAACGGTTATCTAAAAGGCCGCCATATTCCCTAGCAAAAGGAACCCCCTGAGCCGTTGCTTGGTCAATAATGTTTGTCGATACTTCTGCAAGACGATGCACGTTAGCTTCTCTAGAGCGGTAGTCACCGCCTTTTATAGTGTCGTAAAAAAGTCTGTATACAGAATCTCCATCGTTTTTATAGTTTTTAGCCGCATTTATTCCACCCTGAGCAGCAATGCTGTGGGCCCTACGTGGACTGTCGTGGAAAGTAAAAGCTTTTACCTTGTACCCCAATTCACCCAAGGAGGCCGCAGCAGATGCACCAGCTAAACCAGTTCCGACAACAATGACATCGAATTTTCTTTTGTTATTAGGGTTAACTAATTTCATTGAGAACTTATGGTTTTCCCATTTTTCTTCTAATGAACCATCAGGCACTCGAGAGTTAAGCACCGTATTATTGTTTTTTGCCATGGCTTAGTGGTCCTCTAGTTGTTTTGTCAGGCATGCCAAAATTTCATCATTACTGGCAAGATCGTTTACTTGACAAAGGCGTTCATCTTCATCTATCAGATTGGCCTGAGTCATAATCGGGAAACTAAGATTCCCTAAAAGAATTAAACCAGCGAAACTCGCAGCAAAACCTTTACGTAAATGGTTGTATTTAGGGTTGTTTATTCCAAGGCTTTGAAACATTGACCAAGCTCCATGAAAGATATGCCAAGCTAAAGCCATATTTGCTACCACGTAAAAAATAGCTACCGGAATTCTAGAAAGTGAAGAGTAGAGATTGTGGTATGGGTCACCGGGAACAAAATCATCACCTAACCACCAGCCCCACGTCAGATCTGCAAGATGGTAAAAAAGGAATAAGGCAATAATTGGACCGGTCCAACGCATTGTGCGACTTGCATAATTTGCAGCGATGTATTCTCTCCCACCTTCATATTTTTTCTCACCACCTTGGAAAGAGGCGTTTAGACTCGATTTGCGACTCATTTCCTTAAGTGTGATCGCTGAGTGAAGGTGCAGGGCAAACATTACCATTAGTCCTAATCTCAAAAGCCAAAGAATCAGTGATCTTGGCAGAATTCCGCTTCCTAGATTTCTCAGAGATTCTGCGTATTCATGCATTTTCGCGGGACCTTCATAAACATGAAGATTTCCAATCATATGAATTAGGACGAAACCTAAAAGGCCGATTCCTGTCAAAGCCATTACCCATTTTCTACCAACAGCTGTTTGATAAAGGTTTAGAGGAAAAGGCCATTCGCGACGGCTTTGTCGAATTGGCTTTACTCGGTATCTTTCGGTGGTTGTTTGAGTCATGGTTTCTCCGGGTCAAGCCGGTTTATCTGGGCAAAATGACACTACTTTAAACGCTACCCGAGAGTATCTCCTTGTAGATGTATCCATGCAAAAGGTCACACTATATTTTTTCTTTCCTTAAAAACAAGTGCAGTTAACAAAATGTTTCTCAATTACATCCGTAATTCATTGAAATTTTTTTAGTTCGCTCCGGTATTTAAATGAGGCAAAAGGATCGCTAGGGTTTCGCCATGGGTAATTTGTTTTCGAGAAATAGAAATACTCAACGACCAGCTAATTTAGGTGAACTTAAAGCCAGCGGCTGGGAGTCGATTCCAGTAAAAGAAGAACTTAGAAGAAATCTGGTTGCAAGAATACGTAACGGTGATTCTTTGTTTTCAGGAGTTCATGGCTACGAAGAGACAGTCATGCCTCAGTTGGAGAACGCAATATTAGCAGGCCACGATGTAATTTTTCTTGGAGAGAGAGGGCAAGCTAAAACACGTTTAATTCGAGGTTTGGTTCAACTATTAGACGAGTGGATGCCGGTAGTGGCCGGATCAGAGATAAATGACGATCCTTTCTCACCAGTTTCAAAACATGCCAAGGACTTAATTTCCCAATTAGGTCAAAACACTCCAATTGAATGGGTGCACAGGGACCTCAGGTACGGAGAGAAACTAGCAACTCCGGACACATCAATAGCTGATCTGATAGGTGAGGTTGATCCAATAAAAGTCGCTGAAGGCAGATATCTCTCAGATGAGCTAACTCTTCACTATGGACTAGTGCCGCGAACGAACCGAGGGTTGTTTGCTATTAATGAACTCCCAGATTTGGCAGAGAGAATCCAAGTTGGACTACTAAACGTTTTGGAGGAAAGAGACATTCAAATAAGAGGTTACAAAATTCGTCTTCCCCTTGACGTTGTTTTGTTCGCATCCGCAAATCCTGAGGATTACACCAATAGAGGTCGGATCATTACGCCTTTAAAGGATCGTTTTGGTTCTCAAATTAGAACCCATTATCCAACTGCACCAGAAATAGAAATGGACATTGTAGAGCAAGAGGCGTCAATTCCTTCAGTAGGTGAACTAGAAGTCAATGTCCCAAATTTCATGACCAGAGTGATAGCAGTTCTAACACAAGAAGCGCGCAATAGCCCTCACTTAAATCAGAGATCAGGAGTTTCAGTTCGAATGAGTGTCACTAACCAGGAAGCTATGATTGCTAACTCTGTTCGGCGGGCGTTGCGGAACAAAGAAAATGAAGCAGTGCCAAGAATTTCAGATTTGAACGCATTGATTGCTGCAACAGCAGGAAAAGTGGAAATAGAAAGTTTAGATGAAGAACGTGACTCTGAAATTGTGAATCAGCTATTAAATGAAGCAGTACTAAATGTGTTTCGTGATCTTGTTCCTAGTGATTTACATCAGCCGATCATTGAAGCTTTTGAAAATCTGGAAGGAATTTCAACAGGTGAAGACATAAAATCTGATGATTATCAAGATGTAGTCAGCTCAAAAGTCCCAGCACTTAAACCTGCGGTTGAAATGGTTTTAGAAGGAAACGATTCAAATGGTTCAGCCTTAACAGCTAGTGCCGTTGAGTTGATTCTGGAAGGATTGCATCTGTCAAAGAGACTAAATAAGTATGCGTCGGGCGCCCGAGCAAATTATGCCGCTCGTCAGTGAAGTTTGATCAAATTAATTTCTTGTCATAATTCCGTTATCAAAAACAACTCTGTCTCCGACGCGCGTCTGAAACAGAATTTGATCTGACTCTTCCCAAGCGTGAATTTCTAATACCTCACCAGGCATAACAGGCGATTTGAATCTTCCACCCATACTTCCGAAACGTACAGGGTCAGAATCACACAATGCATGCAGTAACGCGCGTCCAGTAAATCCGTAGGTGCATAGACCATGAAGGATTGGTTTATCGAAACCGGCTGCCGAAGCGAATGAAGGATCTGAGTGTAGTGGATTGCGATCACCGTTTAATCTGTAAAGAAGAGCTTGGTCAGTTCTTGTTTCGTATGAAACAAGATGGTCGGCGTCACGGTCTGGCAAATTCCATTCAGTTGCAGGCCCACGATCACCTCCCCAACCTCCTTCGCCTCCAATGAACAAGCCTGATTTTGTGCTCCACATTGGATTTCCTTCACTGTCAGCGACATCTGTCTCAAGGTAAACAAGTGCTGCTTTACCTTTGTCGTATATAGGACCAATTTTTCCAGTTGATACTGCAGTTCCAGCTGCTGGAAGAGGTTGATGTAGGGTAATCTCCTGTTCAGCGTGAAGAAGGTTTACGGGGTTGAAATCCCCAAAACTTGGAGTGCTTCCTCCACCCATAACTACGACTTGGGTAGGAAAAGCCACTTGGTTGATTCCGTTACTGTTTTCAGTTGTAAATTCAAGCTCGAAACCTGTCGGATCAGAAACTCCTGCTCCTACACCAAGTGCGTATAACAAACTGTCTTTCGATGTCCATGAAAATTCTGCAGGTTCTCCTACGGATCCTGACGCATCTGGATTAATTGGCATAATTTCCTCCTGTTTTCTAGATAAGAATCTACTACATGGAAGGTGATAGCCAACAAGGCTGATAAATAGAAATATGAGCTACCTCGATTAGAGTCTGATCATAATGAATTTGTCCCCAGAGCTTATAAATGAAAGTTCATTGAAAGAATGGTTTGATACGCAAGGCCTTGGAAAAGGTGAAGACATTTCTTTTGAGCGTGTAAAAGCAGGCGAATCAAATGAAGTTTTTATCGTCAAACGATCTACTAGTCGTTGGGTGTTGCGAAGACCTTCATTAGTTCCTCTGTCATTTGATGGTTCCAATAGAATCATGGAAAGAGAATTTAAATTTCAATCAGCGTTAGAAGGAACGAAAGTACCTCACGCAAAAGCGATTTCTTTGTGCACAGACATTTCGGTGACAGGATCATTTTTTTATGTAATGGAATGGGTAGACGGCATGGTTCCCACTGACCCTATTCCCAATGAATTAGGTGGAATCGATTCATATCATCACATAGCGATTCAACTTCTTGAAGCGTTGGGAGAATTGGCCTCAGTAGACTATGAGGCTGCTGGTCTAGCTGACTTGGGCCGTCCAGAAGGTTTTCTTGAAAGACAAGTGGGGCGTTGGAAAGGCCAACTCGACTCATACCAAAACAGAGAAATCCCTGGAATAGACAAAGTGGCAAAATGGCTTGAAGACAACAGGCCAAGAAAAACTACCCCTGGAGTAATGCATGGTGATTACAACTTTCATAACATGCTTTTTTCCAAAGATAAAAAACCATCTCTATTGGCTGTTCTGGATTGGGAAAACGCAACAATAGGTGACCCCTTAATGGATCTAGGGTATTTAATGGGGACACTTAATTTTGAACATAAAAACATGCCGACTAAAACTCAATCTATTTCCTTGTGGTCGGATCGATCCGGAATAAAAGCGGAGTCACTTGGCTGGTATGTCGTGATGAGCAAGTTCAAACTTGCCTGCATGTTGGAAGGTGTTTATGTCCGCCAAGTTGAAAATTCGACTAGAGAAACAACGACATTTTTAGGAGAAATGGTGGTCAGGCTCATTGACGATGCAACCGAATTTATTCCAAAAGCTGCAGACTGGTAGTGACAACCGTTCAAGAAATTTTTTCTTTTCTTCTCTTATTTATTTCGTTTTGTCTATTAGCTATTTGTAAACACAAGAAGGTAAGTTCTTAAAAGGTTTTTAGAAAAATGGAGTTGTAGTGCACGACGAAACAAGACATTTCAGTGGAGTTCGTCGTTTCACCTATTCGAAGTGGGATGGAACCCAACAGATATCGGAGCTTGACGCCAACGCGTTAATGGAGGCTTTGGGTGATGAGCTAATCGAACACGGAGATCCTAATTCAGCGTTACGAAGATTAATGCAACGAGGTTTGGATTTTGAAGGTGGAAGATTAGAGGGTTTAAGAGACATACTCCAAAAACTAAGACAAAAAAGACAAGACACGATTGAACAAAACAGTTTGGGAGGTATTTATGACGAGATTAATGAGGCGCTCGAGCAGGTAATTTCAACCGAACGTGAATCGCTTGAAGCAATACAGAATCGGTTTAGAGATGATAAAAGAAAACAAGAAATAAATGACGAAGCTTTAAAGGCTAGAAGAGATGAACTTGATTTGTTAGAACATGAAAATCTTGCAAGTCGTGTTAAGGGGTTAAGTGATTACGACTTCACTTCAACTGCCGCAGCACAAAAGTTTGAAGAGCTTGTAAACGATTTACGCGAACAGTTAATGCAACAAGCTATTGATCAAATGGCCGGAGAGATGAAAAATATGACCTCAGAAGACATGTCGAGAATGAAAGACATGTTGGCTGCTTTGAATGAGATGCTCAATCAAAAACAAGAAGGTGAGGAACCAGATTTTGAAAAGTTCATGCATGAATACGGCGATTTTTTTCCTGAAAATCCGAAAAGTTTAGAAGAACTTTTAGAAGTGATGGCTCAGAGAATGGCGACCATGGAACAAATTTTAAATTCTATGTCCCCTGAGCAAAGAGCGCAGCTTGAAGAATTATCTGAGCAACTCCTAGAAGATATGGATTTACGTTGGCAGATGGATCAGTTATCTGAAAATTTGCGAGAAGCATTTCCGAAAATGGGGTGGGAGCAAGCAGTTGAATTTAAGGGAGATAACTCTTTAAATCTTCCGGAGGCAATTCAGACTTTCGAAGACCTTGCTGATTTAGATCGCTTAGAACAAATGTTGAGAAATGTTTCAAACCCAGGAGCATTGTCAGAAGTTGACAATGATAAAGTCCGAGAGCTTTTAGGAGAAGAGTCAGCAGAGAGTCTTGAAAGATTGTCTCAAATGAGCAAAATGCTTGAAGAGTCTGGATTAGTTGAGAGTAAAGAAGGTCAGCTCAGTTTGACGCCAAAAGCAATCAGGAAGTTAGGTCAAAACGCTTTAGCTGATCTTTATAGGCGTATATCTAAAGATCGCGCAGGTAGGCATAATGCAGAAACAATCGGAGCTGGGCATGAACGAGACTATGCAACTAAAAGCTATGAGTTCGGAGATCCATTCAATTTGAATATAGAGAGGACAGTCAGAAATGGACTTGTTCGCAACGGTTCAGGAACACCTGTAGATCTAAAGCCAGAGGATTTTGAAATTGAACGTACAGAAGCAACAGTTCAAGCTTCGACTGTTTTGATGCTTGATCTTTCTCTCTCAATGCCGATGCGAGACAATTTCCTGCCCGCAAAGAAAGTCGCGATGGCTTTGAATTCGTTGATATCAGGTCAGTTCCCTAGAGATTTTTTGGGTGTAGTTACTTTCAGTGAAATAGCAAGAGAGATAAGACCGGAAAAACTTCCGGAGGTTTCATGGGACTATGTTTATGGAACAAACATGCAACATGGCCTATTACTTGCTCGACGAATGCTGGCAAAACAGAGCGGTACCAAACAAATAATCATGGTTACTGATGGAGAGCCAACTGCTCATATAACTGAAGAAGGGTTTCCTTTTTTTAGTTACCCACCTTCATCTGAGACTGTTGAAAAAACTCTTTTAGAAGTTAAACGCTGCACTCGAGATGATATTCGAATAAATGTGTTTATGTTGGACGCGACCCCTTACCTGACTCGTTTCATAGAGCATGTAACCAAAATGAATGGCGGTAGAGCTTTTTTCACTACAAATCAGAGTTTGGGGGACTACTTACTTGTTGATTTTGTTGAACAGCGTCGCTCTTTCACGTCAGCCAGATAAAACTCAAAAACACTACCTTTAAAGCAAATTTTTCAAGTTTTTATTGTCGCGGTATTGCTTTTTCACTAATAACAATGGTGTAATTACATGATGGGAATCTATGCAAAAGCTGATTTAGACACTTCATGGCAAGATGAAGCGAATTGTTTGGGCGTTGATCCTGACTTGTTTTTCCCTGAAAGAGGGGCAAGCACTCGTGAAGCTAAAGAGGTTTGTCAAGGCTGCGTAGTTAAAGATGATTGTCTTGAATTTGCTTTGCAGAATGGTGAAAAATTTGGAATTTGGGGTGGAATGAGCGAGAGAGAAAGGCGTCGAATAAGACGACAACGCGCTCTTGAACGTGCTGCTGCAGCTGAACGTGCTGCTGAAATTGAAAGATTAGCAGATCATCGAAGTGCCTAAGCACGGCACTAAGTGTCAACGCGGCTAACCTTAATCTATGAACACACTTGCGTTTTTAAGTAGTAACGAATTAATAATCGTTCTAATTGTGGCTGTCGTTCTTTTTGGAGGCAGTCAACTTCCTAAACTTGCCAGAAATCTTGGACGAGCACAACGCGAACTTCAGGAAGGCATGTCTGAAGGTTCGAAGGAAGCTAGTGACGAGACTGAAAACAAAGACGAATCTTCTTAACTTGAAAATTTCTTTCTCTTGAAGTGTTCTAATCGGTAGGCTTTTTCCTACGGCTAAATAAGGAAAGATGCTCCTATGAGTGACATCAGTGAAGATCAAGTTCAACAAGCTCCAGTAGGTGAGGTGCAAGTAATTTACCTTGGACCTGCTGCTCCACATTGGGAAGTAAGATCTGGATTTGGTGACCCAAAATTAGTTGAATCTTTTCAAGACCGAATTAGCGCACGTTTGATGCTTCTCCCACCTCATGACCCTCAGTTCAGGAGAAATCGCGAAAGAATAAATCGTGATGCAGAACGTGAAAACGTTCTAATCTCTTGGGACTTAGGTTATGACGAGGAAGAAGAAGTCGAAGAGTTCTAAATTTTTACGCAGCTGGAACTAGTTGACGACGTTCTTTTCTAATCCTGCGGCGTTGCCTTTCAGAACAACCACCCCAGACTCCATGATCTATTCGGTAAGTTAAGGCATACTCCAGGCAAAGACCTGCAACAGGGCAGTCTTCACAAATACTTTTTGCTATTTCTACTCCTACACCATCACTAGGAAAGAAAGCATCAGGATTGGTATCCGCACAATTACCACTTGACATCCATTTAGTGTTCATCAAAATCAAACTCCTATTTTTTTGCTTGCATACATTTCTCTCATAAACGACATAAAACTGGCGTAAAATTTCAAATTTTTTTAGAAAAATTAAATTTGAAAGAGTCGTTGTTTTATTTCTAGATTTGTGTATTGTTTGCGTGAAAGCTACTTATTGCCGTACAGTTTTTAAGGGTCCAACTTGAGTTCTTCTCCCTCAGCGTTTTCGGATAGATCTTTAGATAAGAGGCAAATTCCGACTCTTCTAAGAGCACTTTTAGTACTAGCACTTCTTTATTTATTTCTAACAGGCGTTGAGTTATTAGGTGGAGGTTTCAAAAGCTTAGGGAAAGACTTGGTTGATGGCCTTTTTGAAGGTGTATCAAATCCTATAGGTGGACTTTTTGTCGGATTGTTAGCAACAGTACTTGTTCAATCTTCTTCTGTTTCAACATCAGTAATTGTTGGACTCGTAGCAGCTGGTGTCGTCAATACTGGTGACGCAGTTCCGATGATTATGGGTGCAAATTTAGGAACGACAGTCACAAACACTTTGGCTTCATTGGGACATGTAAGACACGACATTGAATTTAAGCGTGCTTTTGCTGCTGCAACTGTTCACGATTTTTTTAATATTCTTGCAGTAATAGTTTTTCTACCTATCGAATTAATAACTGGTTATCTTTCTTCTTCGGCAAGCTGGTTAACAGATACTCTTATTGGCTCATCTGGTAGTGATTTTAAAAGCCCATTAAAACAAGCTGTAAAAATGCCTGCGAAATGGGTAAAAGAACTTTTATCCGATCTTGGAGCTAACGGAGATATCAAAGGTGGCTTGATGATCGTAATCGGTTTGGCATTCATCTTTATTTCTTTGGCATACATAACTAAAAATATGCGTCTTCTCGTCGCGGATCGTGTGGAGACCGCGATTAATCACGCTTTGGGTGCGGGTTCAGGAATAGTTGCCATATTAATTGGAGCTGTCATCACGGTTTCTGTCCAGTCTTCTTCTATAACCACTTCAGTTCTTGTTCCACTTGCAGCTTCAGGAGTTTTGACGCTCGGAAACATTTATCCAGTTACCTTAGGCGCAAACATAGGCACTACGGTCACTGCTCTTTTAGCATCATTGGCTACTGGTAGCCCGGCGGCAGTAACCGTGGCAATTGTTCACACTTTGTTTAATATCAGCGGAATTATTGTTTTTTACCCAGTAAAAAAATTAAGAGAAATACCCATAAATCTCGCCAACAGGCTCTCAAATGTTGCAGCTGAACGCCGTTCTTTAGCCATTGCATACACGCTCACAGCTTTCGTAATTGTGCCGCTTTTAGGGGTTGTGATACTTAGGTAAATGGATATTTCTAAACACTTAATAAATAGAAGTAAGCTTTACATTGATATAGGAGAAAAATTATGGTTATGAGTTTCTTTCGCCGCCCAGAAGAAAGCGGACTCGAAAACATAGAATCCCAAGTTCAGCGCATGGTTAATGACGCACGACACACTTTTGACCTAGCGCTCAGCGCTGTGACGGGTGGAGCCGTTGAAACAGTAGCCGATGAAATAAGGGAAACAGATCGACAAATAAATGCAACTGAAGTTGAGATTCGTCGAGCTTTGGTAGTTCATGCTTCTGTTCATGGAGGAATCGATACTCCAGAAGTTCTTGCTTTTATGAACATGATTAAAGACATCGAGCGTATTGGTGATTACAACAAAAACATTTTTGATTTAGCTGAAGAAGGAGTTTCTTTTACAGAATCACCAGAACTTGAAACGATCCTCTCATTACGAGATGAAGTCTCATCTAGGATTTCTTTGATGGGCGAAATTCTAAGTGTGCGAGATGAAGATAGAGCACGTACTTATATCGAACGTGGAGATGAGCTGCGAAAAGATTTCGATCAACGAGTTACTGAACTTGTTCACTCAACTGAAGCAGCAGTTACAGCGGTACCCAGGGCTCTACTCTTTCGTTTTTTGAAGAGAGTATGCGCCCATTCATCAAACGTTGTTTCGGCTGTAATAATGCCAGTAGATCAACTTGATTATTTTGACGAATCAGAAGATACAAGAAGTTAAAAATATCGTTAAAAAGGTTTTGAAAAAGTTAATAAAGACGTTTGAAAATTCACGATCCAAATTGATTTGTGCTTCATTTTTTATAAGTATGAGAACCATCGATCAACTAGACGAAGTGCCTAATTGAAATTTCTTATTACAAACGATGACGGAATTGATTCAAAAGGCCTATACGCGTTAGCTCAAACAGTTGCAGAACTCGGATTTGAAGCTGTAGTAGCAGCGCCATCAGAAAACATGAGCGGAGTATCAGCCTCATTGATGCCATTTGGTGACCATGACAGAGTGGCAGTGGAAGAAGTCGACATTCCAGATTTAAAAGGCATCCAATCATTCTCAGTAGGTGCCCCACCGGCACTTATAGTCATGCTTTCAATGCTCGGAGGTTTCGGCGAACCTCCAGACATTGTCGCTTCAGGAGTGAATCTAGGTCCAAACACAGGCCGCTCTACTTTGTTTTCAGGAACTATCGCAGCAGTAAAAACTGCAGCACAATTTGGTCGCTCAGGAATCGCAGCAAGTATCAATTATCATCCTTCAATTGATACAGAAGAGTATTGGGAAACAGCAAAAGAAATGTCGGTTAAACCTCTTGAGTGGCTCATTTCAGCTCCAGATTTAACAATGCTAAATTTAAACATTCCTAACAAACCTTTAGAAGAAGTCGTTGGATTCAGGCAAGCCGATTTAGCTCACATAGGAAGAGTGCAAACAGTCATCACTTCTAAGGACCAAGATGGTATAAACATCGAACTCGAACCATGTGAAGATCCTGTGTCCGAAGAAACTGACTCCGCTCTTTTAGACAAAGGTTTTGCAACAGTTACGGCACTCGAACCGCTTAAAGAAGCAACTATAGAAATACCAACTCAAGAATGGGAATGATCATCTATCAAGTCAGAGAACAACATATAGAAATTGACGTAACCTGAGACTGTGAACGTTAAGGAAAACAAACCACCACTTAGTTCATTTACAAGAATGGCGTTGACTCATCTCTCAGGTGCAGCCTCTGATGCAATGATCGCAGTCGCGTTAGCAGGTTCCCTTTTTTTTCTCGATCCAGGTTCTGCACGACCAAAAATAGCCTTATACCTACTTCTAACTATTGCACCTTTCGCTATCGTCACACCTTTAATCGGACCGTTTATGGATCGCATTTCGGGTGGCAGAAGAACAATGATCCTTATAACTCTTTTAGCACGTGCAGTTCTAGCAACACTTTTAGCTTTATACATTGACAGTTTTGCTTTGTTCCCAATAGCTTTCGGGATTCTTGTATTTCAAAAAGCATACTCCGTTGCAAAAAGTGCCATAGTGCCAAAGCTAGTAAGTTCAGAAAGAGATCTTGTAGAAGCGAATTCAAAACTTGCACTTCTTAGTGCAGTCGGAAGTTTTTTCGGAGCGTCAATCGGAGGATTAACACTTTTAGCAGGACCTTCCTGGCCTGCAAAAGTTGCGGTCATTGCTTTCACGTTAACTTTGATATCAGCAGTTCAACTCCCACGAATTACCGTAGCTACTACTCCTGTAACACAAGGAGAAAAGACAGAGTTACGTTCAGCAGGAATAATAAATGCGGCAGCAGCAATGGCTGTACTAAGAGCTTCTGTTGGGTTCATGACCTTTTTACTTGCATTCGAATTTAGAGGAGGAGAAGAAGGAGTGCCGATGGAGGGTACAGGCCGCGCATCAGGAGTAGCTATGGGAGTGATCAGAGATCAAGATGTCCTTGGAACTCCCGGTGCTCCAGTCTGGCATTATGGTGCTGTTTTAGCATGCGCAAGTGGAGGTGCTCTTCTTGGAGCACGCATAGCGCCGAGGCTAAGAAAGATGATGGTCGAGGAAAAGATAATTTCAGGTGTTCTTTTTATTGCTTTCGCTGGCACAGCTTCAGCATCATGGTTCCCATCAGTTGCAGGTGCCATGGTCGCATCTCTAGTTTTAGCTGTGTCTGCAGGATCAGCAAAACTAGCATTTGATTCCCTTGTGCAAAGAGATGCTCCTGACGCGAATCATGGAAGATCTTTCGCTTCATTTGAAGGACGATTCCAACTCAGTTGGGCTTTTGGTTCACTTATTGCTCTTTTGATAGCGATGCTTCCAATACAAGTTGGTTATTTCACAATGGCTTTAGGAGTAGGACTTGGTCTTGTTTTCTATTTACCGCGTACAAGAGAAGCTAGAAGAGTCGAAAAAATAATCACACCTGAAGAACCACAAAAAGCAGATGGACAACTAGGTTTTTGGAGCAGAAACGCCGAAGATGAAAATTAGTTTTCGTTTTCTAAATCTAACCTCGCCAACCACAAGCCAGGAGCATCAACCTCATTAGGAGTCGGCAGGTTTTCTTCATTAAGCCAAAGTCGTTCCAAACCTTCGGAGCCTACCCTTTCAACAATGCCGTCAACAAAAGATTTGCCGCGATCTACTTGATCCTGCGTCAGATTTAAACCCAAGATTTTCTCTACAAACCGTTCAGCCTCCCCTGTTTCAACACGTTTTCTACGAAGAGCTTCAGTCATCATTGGGTACGAAGAGATCAAGTCATTTCCTATTTCATCCATAGTGAAGTCAACAAAGCCAATAATAATTGCAACAAGCGCTTCTAAAAAAGGCAGAAGGGCTTCCTGTTCAGGAGAACGAACTGCACCTATAACCATTTCAGGAGTCAAAATATTTTGTAGAGACTCTAGACCCTCTAACCCTTCACCAATTTCTATCCCGCCAAAATGATCTTGAATAACCGAAGGATCTTTGCCAAAATTTTCAGCATGCTGAGTTAGCAATCCACTCAGATTTTGTCGGACATGAGGAATCCCCAGAATGGTATGGAGAGTAACTTCGTGTAAGCAAATCCAAAGCCTTAAATCTTCCTTAGGAATGCTCCAATCATTGCCAAAATCATCAATATTTGGAGCAATAAGAAGAATACGGTTACCTTGACGCGGTATGGGAAGATCGTATGTTCCTAAACAGCGAGTAGCAAGATGACCAACCATTGTTCCAGTTGTCATCTCAGCCATCATTGGTGCAAGCAAAGTCATTATTTCGCTGATTTCAGAAGGGGTATCCTCCAAGTTTTCGAAGCTATTAGTCCCGATAGAAGCTAATCCAGAAAGTAAAGGTTTAAGTGCGTCTAACGATTGAGTCGCCCATCCTGCTTTAGTAACCGGTTCGATTGACAAAGTCCCATTACGAGAAGGAGGTAAACCTGTAACTCTATTTACATGCAGTTCCGCTACCCTCAAAAGATTTTCAAATTCGATACGTTCGACCGGATCAACATTAGGTTCACTAGATCCGCCAGAAGCAATAGCCATTGCAATTTGCTTTGCTGACTGTCCACCTTGTTGTGAAAAAGACTTAATTATTTCACTTAAAAATGACATATCAGAAAAAGGATTGTCATCTTCTGGGTTAGATGGATCGAAGAATTCCACATCTGCATCGTAGGTTCAAAAATTTGTTTAGCGTCTGTTTTAACGTAAACAAAATTACATAAATAGCCATATACAAGTAAAAATCAAATTCTTATGTAGCAACGGTTAATAAAGATTCGCGACCATACGCTATTCTGCTCACCATATGCGTAACATTTATTATCTACCCGAGATTTCAAAATGACGCTTTTACCACCCACAGATAGTGATACATGGATTGGTTTGGATGATCAAACTCTTCCATTAACCGAGGCGCTGGAATGGGTTAATCAACCTGAGTGCGGAGCAGTTGTTCTATTTGCGGGCAATATTAGAAATCACGCTGAAGGTCGCGAAAATGTTACCGAGGTCACTTATGAATCCTATGAAGAGCAAGCTATACCTCGTCTTAAAGAAATAGCTGAAAAAACTCGAATAAAATGGCCGCAAGTAAAAAGAATAGTGATGTTGCATAGGATAGGAAAGCTTGAAGTTGGTGAAACAGCGGTGATAGTGCTTGCATCCTCAGCGCACAGAAAAGATGCCTTTTCTGCAGGAGAGTGGTGCATAGACACTCTAAAGAAAACTGTTCCAATTTGGAAGTCTGAAACCTGGGACGACGGTAGTGATTGGGGACTTGACGCGCAACACATTACTGAATTAGATGAACTAGGTTCCTTGATTGAAGTGGACGACATAAATCAATGAATATAAATCTGATTTTTTTAATAGGAACTGTAGTGATAGCTCTTATAGGTTCAGTTGTTCTTTGGTTGATTACACGTCCTAGAAATCGTTCCACAACTCCTGCTGAGGTCCAAAATCTTTTGCGAAATTCTTCAAAAGCTAAACCCAGAAGGATGCAAAATCCAGACGGCATAAGAGTGATTGGTCATGAAGATAATTTAAGGCCTCAAACAGAACGCGAAGATTGAAGTGGCTAGAGATTTAGCGATTGACCTTGGTACAGCAAATACTTTGGTTTACGCGCGCAGTGAAGGAATAGTTCTAGCAGAACCATCGGTGATTGCTTTGAATGAAAATAACCGTGAGGTTTTAGCGATGGGCTCAGATGCTTGGAACATGATAGGAAGAACGCCAGCCCATATCGTCGCACATCGTCCACTTCGTAAAGGAGCGATTACAGATTTCGACATAACTCAAAGAATGGTTCGTTTGATTCTCCAAAGAGCAGGAGTGAGTCGCTTTAATAAACCACGAGTGGTTATCTGTGTGCCGTCTGCCATAACCCCAGTCGAAAGGCGTGCAGTGACTGAAGCCTGTCGCCGTGCGGGTGCTTCAGATGCACAACTAATCGAACAACCTTTAGCAGCTGCCATTGGTGCCAATCTGCCTATAAGTGAAGCTTTTGGAAGCATGGTAGTCGATATTGGAGGTGGAACTTCTGAAACAGCATTGCTCTCTCTAGGAGGAATAGTTGAGATAGAGGCCATACGCGTTGGGTCTTTCGATATTGATGCTGCGATTCAAAGTTATGTAAGGAGAGAATACGGATTAGCTATTGGTGAGAGAACAGCTGAAGAAATCAAATGGACTGTTGGATCTGCCGCAGAAACTCCCGGTGAGGGCAGAGCAGAAGTACGCGGCAGAGAAATGTTTACTGGAATGCCTAAGACAGTTGTTCTACATCCCACAGAAATTAGGACAGCTATCGAAGAGCCGGTCTCAGCGATGGTAGCCTCGGCGGTGACTTGCTTGGGCAAAGCCCCACCAGAACTGGCTCAGGACCTTTTAACCAGTGGAATTAACCTTGTAGGAGGAGGAAGTCTTTTGCGAGGTTTGGCAAGTCGAATTTCAAATGAAACCGGAGTTCCGGTCGTTCATGCAGATTCACCAATGGAATGTGTGGTGTTGGGGGCAGGTCAACTTGTTGAAGATTTTGATGCAATGCGCGCAATGTTCATGGAAGCCAGACGTTAGTTAACTAGCTAGAACGAGGACCAATTTCAACAGGGATGATAACCCGTTTTGAATCTAGTAAATCTTCAGCTATCTGTCGCACTTGCCAGTCTCTATCATTTAGGGATTCTTTAAGAGCGTTTTCAACTTTTGGATCATCAAAAGCCGCTAAAGCAATTGTCGCCCTCCTCCTTATAGCCGGTTTATCTTTACGGGCAGCTAGTACAGTTTCAAGACCTAAAGGGGAACCTATTGCTCCGAGAGCAGCAACTGCGGCTTCTCTGCAAAGTTGGTCTTCGTGGTCACTAGCAATCGAACAAAGTTGGTTAACTATTTCGGTAGAAGGCTTGTTTTTTTCACCAGCTACCCAACATGCTGTTTCTAAAACCAGTGGATCCTTATCTTGAAGTGTAGAAAGGGGCAAAGGTTCAGATCTTTTTGCTAGTAGTTCAAGCGTTCTTTTACGAACTTCAGAAGAGGTATCAGATAAATGTTTGTTCAATATTTCTTTTGGGAGTTTGCCTAGTTTTTCTAATGAACTTATGGCTGCAGTTCTCACCTTAGGATCTTCATCATCTAATAAAGACTCTGCTAATTCATGATTTCCAGAGAAACCAGCAATGATAGCTTTTTGGCGGTTTGATAGATTTTTGTTCATCAACCAATTGCCTGTTCTAAAAGAAAGCCTCCGGCGAAAATAATCAACCCGACAAACGACGCCAAAATAATTCCACCGATAATCACAAAAGCCCCAAGAAGAATAAGAGATCTTAATCTGTGCCACCATCGAATTTTTGCGGACTTACCTACAACTATCCGTCGTGGGGGTTGAAACCAAATCCCTAATCGAGCTATAGGTGTCCATCCATTATCGACAGCCCGTTCAGTTTTACCATCCGGAGGAATAGGTGAGCTGAGAATTTGACGTAATTTGTAAAAAATTTGAATTCCTTTAGAGGTCCTGTCGTAATTTAATCATGACAGTAAAGACAATTGCATTCAGGAATTTAAAAAAACAATTTTGAAAATTGTAGAGTCTAATAAGTCCTATAGATCTAATGAAAAATAGTTAACAGGTTGATGAGTAAAAAACTTTCAAAAAAATGGAAAACAGGGATTCTATTCTTTCTTTTAATTGGGTTCTTAGTATCAATGACTTTTATTCGGCTTCCTTATTTTGCTTTCAAACCAGGGTCTGTTAATGAACTATCCAGTCGAATAGTTGTTTCAAAAGGTGAAGGTTTTGAACCTGCAGGTGATATTCATTTCACGACAATTAAACAAGACGCGTCGATAAATGGTTGGGAATTCATCGAAGGGACATTGAAAGATTCTGTTCATTTAATAAATGAAGACGCCATATTGGGCACAAGAAATAGAGATGAAAATCAAACTTTCAATTTTGAGTTAATGAGAGTTTCGAAATCAATTGCCGTTTCAGTTGCTTTAAGTCATTTAGGTTTAGAGCCATACACAGCTACAGGAGTGGGAATTGCAGCAGTAGAAGGACCATCAGAAGGGGTTTTAAATACATCCGATGTGATCGTTGCAGTTAATGGGAAAAAGGTTTCTACTGATAAAGATTTAATTGTTGAAATTAAAAAATATAAACCGGGAGATTTAATAAACCTAGATTTAGAGGAAATAGACGGATCTGAATCTAGAGAAATTTCCATTGAACTTGGTTCACGAAAAGATGACCCATCGATGGGATTTCTTGGCATAGCACCCCAAACCCGTTTGGAAGACAACAATGATCTACCAGTGCAAGTTTTGGTTAACACAGGAAGAATTGGGGGTAATTCAGCTGGACTGGCTCTTACCCTGGCCGTCTTAGACGTGTTAACTCCTGGAGAACTAACAGGGGGACTTCAGGTAGCTACAACAGGGACAATAGACCTCGAAGGAAACATAGGTCCCGTAGGTGGAGTTGAACAAAAAACTATTACTGCACGAGATGCAGGGATAGATATATTTTTGGTTCCTGAGAACTCCTTAGAAAAAGCTTTAAAACATGCTGGTGAAATGCATATAGAAGGTGTCTCAGACTTAAATGACGCTTTACTAGTTCTCGCTGAGATGGGCGGGAACGGGGATTCTCTGGAATTACCAGAGTACTAAAATTCAATTTTTCACATATTTCCCCAATAAGGTGGCTTGTAAGATTAAAGAGTGAGAGAAGAATTTGGTTCAATTAATGGAAGAACTTAGCAATGCAACCTGAAGACGCTCCACCTCCTCCGCGGCCAAGAGTTTTGCCTCGACGAGGACGACGAAGTCCAGTAGGCCGATTTAGATTAATTGCCTTTGGAGTAATCGCAGTTGGTCTCTTTCTACTCCTGTCATTAAGAGGATTAGCCGGTTTTTATACGGATTTTCTATGGTTTGATTCTCTAGGTCAAGGTGATGTTTTCAAAGCAGTGATAGGGGCTCAGGTAGTTCTTGTATTGATATTCATGCTTCTATTTTTCTTGATTCTTTTCGGAAATCTGACGATCGCTCAGCGTTTAGCTCCAAAAATAAGACCCGCAGGGCCAGAAGAAGATCTGCTGGTCCACTACCACACTTTTATAGGTAAAAGAGACCGACTTTTACGGATACTTTTTTCCGCTTTTTTTGCTCTAATAGCCGGATTAAGAGTTTCGGATAAATGGCAAGACTGGCTTTTATTTACAAACAAAGTAGATGTAGGGGTAAATGATGCTCAGTTTGATAAAGATATAGGTTTCTATATTTTCCAGTTACCTTTCTACAACTTTGTTGTCGATTGGGTGTTTGGCACTCTTTTAGTGACATTAATTTTTACCACAATCACTCACTATCTAAACGGCGGAATAAGGTTCCAAACTTTAGGAGAGCGAGTAACACCACAAGTTAAAGCTCATTTATCAGTACTGCTTGCATTTATAGCTTTAGTTAGAGCTGCCAACTATTGGTTAGCGAGATACGAGTTAACAACGTCTAGTAGAGGTGCAGTTGACGGTGCCACCTACACAGATGTAAAAGCTCAGCTCCCTGCTACAAATCTACTAATTCTAATTTCGTTGTTAGCAGTAGTGCTTTTAGTTGTAAATATTCGTAGACGAGGATGGGTTTTACCAACACTTGCTGTCGGTTTATGGGCATTTGTTGCAGTGATAGTTGGAAGTATTTACCCAGCGGTAATACAAAACTTCCGTGTTGAACCAGCTGAATCAGAAAAGGAAGCTCCTTATATAGAGAGAAATATTCTTGCGACACGAGAAGCGTATGGACTGGATTCGATTGATGAGATTCAGTTAACAGATTTTGATAACAGTATTACTTCAGAGGATTTAAGAAATAACTCTGAGACAGTTAGAAATATTCGAATTTTGGACCCACTAGTAGTTCAAGCAACTTTTGATCGTCTTCAAGGGGAAAGAGAGTTTTACAGGTTCTCTGAAATATTAGATACGGACCGATACGAAGTTAACGGAGAAACAACACAGGTTCTTCTTGGAGCAAGAGAGCTTAATCTAAACGAAACTCGTTCTTGGGAAAATCAACATGTGGCCTTCACACATGGTTATGGACTGGCTTTGGCGCCTGTTTCAAGAGTAAAAGGTTCCGGTGATCCTGATTTCTTGATCGGTGATTTGCCAGTGGCCATCGATGAGTCAATGGAAGTAGTTCTTGATCGTCCTCAAATATACGTGGGTGAAAACTTAGATGGTTATGCAGTGTTGGGAGCCAGTCGTAACGAAGTTGATTACACCGACGAGAATCAGCAGACACTTGCGGTTAGATATGAAGATTTGGGTGGAGATGGTGGTGTGGGCATGGGTTCTTTGTTCCGAAGGATCGCCTTTGCTCTACGTTTCGGTCAGATTGAGCCTCTTATTTCAAATTTCGTAACTGAAGATTCCAAAGTCATGTTCGTTAGAGATGTTCGCAGCAGAGTAGAAAAATTAGCTCCGTTCTTACATTTTGATGCTGATCCCTATCCAGTATTAGATAAAGGTCGCATTATTTATGTGGTAGATGGTTATACAACAACGGACCGTTACCCCTACGCTCAAAATGCACCTGTAGCTGAACTGCCGAGAAAAAGCGGACTTCGCCACAGTTTTAATTATGTTAGAAATTCAGTTAAAGCAACAGTTGACGCTTTTACAGGGGAAGTCGTTTTCTATGTGGTTGACCAAGAGGACCCTCTAATAAATGCTTATCAAAAAGCTTTTGAAGGTTTATTTAAACCAATGGATGAACTGCCTGCCTCTTTGTTCGATCACATTCGTTACCCAGAAGACCTATTCCGCGTACAAACAGAACTTTGGGGTAAATATCACGTTGAAGACACAGAGAATTTCTACCAAAGGGCAGCAGAATGGGCAGTTTCGCAAGATCCTGGAAGAACCGGTGAAGGTGCAGCGAATTTAGCAATTGTAAATGAACAGGGTATTCGAATTGGCAGCAGAGACATGAGAATGTCCCCATACAGAACAATTGTTGAATTGCCCGATTCCGACAATGCTGAATATGTAATCTTGCGAGCTTTTGTTCCTCTTGATGAGGAAGACACACGCAAAGAGCTTGCAGCTTTCATTGTCGGGAGAAGTGATAAAGATAATTATGGAAAATTGGCTGTATATAGACCTCCTTCATCAAACTTTGATGGCCCAGCTCTAGCTGAGGAGAGAATTCGAAATGATGAAGAAGTGGCCAGTCTCCAAACTTTGTTAAGTCAACGTGGTTCAACAGTCTTGTTTGGAGAACTTTTACTGGTGCCAATAGAGGATTCAATACTTTATGTTCGACCTCTTTATGTGCAAGCTGAAGGTGACAGCACTGTCCCAGAGTTAGTTCAGGTGATTGTAGCTGTAGGAGAAGACGTAGTAATGGCAGATTCATTACAGGATGCACTTGAAACTCTGACGAATTCTTCACTGTCAGAATTATTTGAAGGAATAGGTGGTGGAAAGAATACAGGTGTACAAGTAGAAGTTAACGAAACTGATTCTCAGAATGAATCTCAACTTGAGATAAACACTTCAGATATTTCCGGTAACGTAGCTGAAATCATTTCAGAAATAGATCGTTTGCAAAAAGCTTCAGCTTTAGCTCTGGCAGATGATCCCGCAGATTGGGAAGAGTTCGGCCGACTACAAGCTCAAATCCAAGAACTAGTTAACGTTTTAGCTGCAGAAGCTTCTTAAAAGTAATTAATTTAGAGGCTGCCAGCCGCCTGTTTTTTTCTCATTTTGTTTTCTCACAGGAGAGTCTGCAGCTAAATCATTGAATGCTTCGTCGCCATCAAGAGCTGGAGACATTACTTCTTCCTCAAATTCCATTCCAGCATTAGTGCCCAGAACAGAAATTTTTCCTCTTAGTTCTATAGTCAAACGGGAAAGCTCGGCTGAAAGTCTCGCCACATGAAGCTGAGTTTCTAGTATCGCGTCTTCATCAGCTGAAGAAGCACCAGTTCCGAGAACATCGAAATTCTGTTCCAGCGTAGAGACCCTTTCTTCAAGATTACGAATCCCGTTCACTAAGTCAAGCAAAACCTGATTTGCATCATCAGGTATGTCAAGTTTCGTGATATTTGAAGAGTTTCTAAACCTTTTTGCTTTTTTTCCCACAGTTAGATCGTAGTAGCTACTAATGAATATAAGTTTTTCTCAACTGAAAACATTAAAAGGTTGAATGTTTAACTTATTGTCGGATTCCCTTTTCACCTCTACGGTTATTAGGAATGACAATTAATGATTATAAAAACGTTGTAGTTACAGGAGCTTCTAGTGGCATTGGAGAAGCTATTGCACGATGCCTCAGTCAAGAAGACCTCAATGTCCATGCGATTGCTCGAAGAACAGAAAGATTAGAAGATCTGTCTTCAACCTCAGGTTGTTTAGTCCACACTATGGATGTTTGCGATTCTAAAGCGTTCACTGATTTGTTGGAGAAAATTGAAGTTGACGTTTTGATCAACAATGCTGGCGTAGGAAGAGGGTATGGCCAACTAGTAGAAGCAAGCTATGAGGATATCGACACAACCATCGATACGAATGTGAAAGCAGCGGTACATGCTGTGAGAGCCGTTCTCCCCGGCATGATCGAACGCAAAAGAGGACACGTTATAAATATTGGCTCTATGGCAGGCTTGTATCCCCTAGCTTCTTCTTTATACGGGGCGACTAAAGGAGCGATGCATGTTCTATCGATGGATTTGCGTCTAGAACTTCAAGGTACAGGCATTCGTGTTACTGAAATTTGTCCCGGTCGAGTAAGCACAGAATTTTATGATGCTGCAATCGATGACCCCGAACTTATAAAAAGAAAAAAGGATTCTGGGATAAAGGAAGTGACCAGCGAAGAGATAGCTCAAGCAATCATTTATTCACTAAACGTTCCTCAACACGTAAATGTTAATCGGATAGAACTTCAACCAACAGAACAAACCTATGGAGGCATGCAGTTCACATCAAAGGAATCAAAATGAGCTTTACAGACAAAGTAGCGGTGGTAACAGGTGGTTCGTCTGGAATGGGAGCAGCGACCGTGCATGCTTTAGCGTCAGCTGGAGCGAAAGTTAAACTAATTGATATTGATAAAGGCGGCGCAAAGGAAATCGCTAAAAAAACAGGCGCAGAGATTTTTATTGGCGATGTTTCAAACCCAGAGTTTTGCAACTCAACAATTGATTCAATCGTCAAAAACGAAGGTCAGGTTGACATTTTGATCAATGCCGCTGGAATCATTTTGCGTGCTGACGCCTTAGATACAAACGACGACAATTGGTCAAGAATTATGGAAGTCAATGTCGACGGCGTTTTCTTCATGTGCCGCGCAACACTCCGCCACATGACCGATAAAAAGTCAGGAGTAATCGTCAATTTTGGCTCTATATGGGGAGATGTTGCTGGAGCTGGAGTAACTGCATACTGCGTTTCAAAAGGAGCGGTACATCAACTTACAAGAGCTTTAGCACTAGAACATGCGGAAGACGGAATAAGAGTAAATGCAGTAGCACCAGGTGAAGTTAACACTCCAATGATTAGATCTGGTAGAGAAAAACCTCCAACAGTTGATGAACTTCAAAAGCTAGCTGATGAGACAATTCCAATGAAACGATTAGCCGAACCAGAAGAAATAGCGGAAGTAGTTCTATTTTTGGCTTCTGAAAAATCTAGTTATATGACCGGTTCCATAGTTCCTGTAGACGCTGGTTATACGGCAAGATAGGTTTTGGTTGGCTAAAAGGCCACCTCGCGATACTCTAACGACGCGGGGTGGAGCAGTCTGGTAGCTCGTCGGGCTCATAACCCGAAGGTCGCAAGTTCGAATCTTGCCCCCGCTACTCAAGAACTCAACTTGTTTTGGAGCACTCTTGGAAAAAAATACTGAAAGTTATATCGACAACTATGAAGATGTTTCAGTGTTTTCCCTTGATGAAAGACGTGAACAATTACTCCACGAAAAACAAACTGAGTGTGTTTTTATGTGGACCAACTCATCTGGAGACCCAATAGGAGTCGTGATGAACTATGTCGAAAAAAATGGAAACTTTTGGCTCACATGCACTAGACGCAGGAAACGAGTGTCAGCTCTAGAGCAAAGACCCAGAGCATCAATCGCAGTATCAAGCAGAGGAACAAATATTGGAATATCTCAGGCAGTCACGTACAGAGGAACCGTAAATATTTACGAGGATGATAATATCCGCAACTGGTTTTACAGGGCTTTAGCAGAGAAAGTAAGACCTGATAATAAAAGCCAACAAGATGCTTTTGTAGAACACTTAGACACTCCAGGCCGAGTAGTTATCGAATTAATTCCTGATACTGATGGTCGAATTGGGTTTGATTCAGAGCAAATGTTTGCAAATAGCCCTGCAGGCAGATCTTCCCACAAAAACTAGTCTTCGATATGGCCATAGATCGGGTCGTATTTATCCCTAGAACCCAAGATAAATTTGTTGGGCATTTTTTCATCAATAGGTTCAATCCTTGTCCAATCAGCTCTTAGAAAGCGTTTTGATATACGCCACTCATCATTTTGGTTTTTGAAATAGTCGATATACCTGCCACTAAAAGTCCATAACCTTTCAGGATTGTCATCATCGGCAGGTTGGACATGATAAGCAAGAATGTAAGACTCCGCAATTGCTCCGTTGTTCTTAAAATCTATTTTCGTGTTAGATAGACGATGCTGAGTTGAGGAATACCTCTTTTTTAATCTCTCAACAACCGGTAGAGCAAACTCTTCAATTGGCACAAATGCATCCGGTTGATATCCCTCCAACAAAGCTCCTGGATGAAAAGCAGCTTTTATTGCTTCTGGGTCTAGCCTGTCGATTCCTCGAGTGTAAGAAAGAAGACAGTTCATGATTTGTTTTTCAGCATCCGTGTAATCAGTCATTTCAACTCCTCATTTATATAACTTAATTTGACTATTTGGATCGAGCACTTCTTGCAGTTCAATTACATTTCCATCAGGATCACGACCATAAGTAGCTCTAATTTTACCACTTCCCAATTGGTCGCTTTTTGGAGGGGGGGTATGAAATCTGATTCCTGCTTCTAACAGTCTTTCATACTCAGCATCTATATCATTTACATCGAAACACAGATGTGTGTAGCCGTGATCACAAACGGGCCGATTAGGATCTCCTGGTACAGGTTCCGGAGCAGAGTATTCGAAGAGTTCAATATGAGTGTTGTGAGCTCTGAGCATTACTGAACGAGCAGCAGAGTTTTTTAAACCAACTATTTGGTCGATTATCTCTCTTTTCTCCCAGGAAGTTTCGTATACGATTTCGAAACCAAGAACGTTTTTGTAAAAATCAACTAATCTGTTTAGATTAGGCGTTGATATGGCAACATGATGAATTCCGTTGATCATGACACTCCTAAACTTTGTCTATAAAATTTTGTTTTCTTATATTTCTTTGTGAGAATATGAACCTGCACTGTGATTGAAGGTAATTAAGTTATGACAAGCACAATAATAGGTATACCCAAAGAGATAAAAACCGATGAGAAGCGTGTTTCGTTGACTCCATCGGCAGTCGAGGAGATTATAAACCATAAAAACCAGGTGTTTGTTCAGTCCACTGCTGGCGAGGGAGCTGGTTTTGATGACAGCCAGTATGAGAAAGCTGGAGCAAAGATCCTAGAGACAGCAGAAGAAGTGTTTAAGGAATCCAAGCTAATTGTCAAGGTTAAAGAACCACAAGCAAATGAACGTAAATTGTTAACTTCAGAACACACACTGTTTACCTACCTTCATTTGGCTGCTGATAAATCTCAGACTGATGACCTAGTTGCATCAAACGCTACGTGTATAGCGTTTGAAACGGTTACTGACAGTCAAGGTTCCTTGCCTCTTTTAACTCCCATGTCAGCAATTGCGGGAAGAATGTCCGTACAAGCTGGTGCTCACTGTTTGGAGGCAAGTAACGGCGGTAAAGGAGTTTTACTTGCCGGTGCACCTGGGGCAGAATCAGGCAGAGTCGCTGTGATCGGTTGCGGTGTGGTTGGAAGTAACGCTGTCCAAATTGCAGTGGGTATGGGTGCAGAAGTGGTGGTTTTAGACAGAGACAAAAACATTCTTGACTTTATAGATAAACAATATTCCGGAAAAGTCAGAACTGTTTTTTCAGATCAAGATGCAATTGTTTCAGAGGTTCTCGAATCAGATTTGGTAGTTGGTGCAGTTTTATTGCCAGGCGCAAAAGCACCCAAGTTAATTGACAAAGAAATGGTTTCTGAAATGAAATCAGGTTCCGTGATAGTAGATGTAGCTATCGACCAGGGTGGATGTGTAGAAACAGCACACCCGACAACTCATTCCGCGCCAACTTTTGTTATAGATGAAGTCATTCATTATTGTGTAGCTAATATGCCAGGGGCGGTCCCTAGAACTGCAACAATTTCTTTGACAAATACAATTCTTCCTTATGTTCTTACTCTGACAAATAAAGGTGTAAAAGAAGCTCTTTTATCAGATCCAAATTTTATGAATGGTTTGAATGTTTGTGCTGGAAATATTTGCGAACCTGCAGTAGCCGAAACCCATAATCTGGATTATATGAATCCTGCAGAAGCACTCGAATTCTGTTTGAATTAGTTTTCCAGAATTAGACGTATAGGGAACATTTCTCTTATCAATGAATCTGCGTCAGATGAAATGTGTGATGGTAAAGAACTACTTAATATTTCTAAAACCTTTGAATTAGCCCTTACTCTGACATCCAAAGAACCTGCGTCTTTCCAATCATCAGGGCTCAATCGATCGCCAACTAAGGGGTAGACGTATTCAGTTTGCATAACCTCAAGAGTTTGGGGATGACCTAAAAAATGACCCGGACCCTCGATGACGTCCTTTATTACCTCAACAGCAACAGATTCATCGTCAACTTCTATTCCGCGGACAGTACGTGCAATAGATCCCAACATGTCATTATCAACTACTAATGCTTCCAGTGAGCATGAAAGTAAGGAAGCCAGCATTCCAGCTGATTCGAAAACTATATTTGCACCAGCTTGGGCAGCAAGAGTAACTGTAGTTCCTTTTTCGTGACCGGCCTGATTATCAGGTAATTTTGAATCAGCCATTCCAGCAGCTACTCCAGAAGGAAGACCTATCCAGTTGACCAGTTGTGCAGCTGCCGCATTGAGGATTGCTTCTTCGCCTGAACCCCCTGACATTGCGCCTGTTCTTAAGTCAGACACGAAAGGCCACATTCCCATAGTGCATGGATGTCCAGGAGATAATAAATTTACACAGGTTAAAGCCGCAAGACATTCTGCGAGTGCTTGTGTGAGAGATCCGGCAAGTGTGGCAGGAGAAGTAGCACCAGCTTGTCCTGCTGAAAGGAGATTTATCGGCATCCCCACACGTACCTGTTCAGCCATACAAAGAGTTGACTCTTCAGCAAATCTGAGTGGTGGCACAACAAAAGTATTATTTGCTATACAGAAAGGACGTTTACGGAATTCATCAGAATTCGGATCTCCTGTAAGGGCTATATTGAACATTTGGGAAATTTCATGAACGTGGTCAGGATGAAAGAAAGAGGTACCTATTGGTTTCGTGGTGCTAATCATTGCAGCATACGCAGTATTGAAATCTAGTTCTCTAGACGACTCCATATCACGTGCGACAACAGTTCTGACGTAAAGATGAATGTTGTCTAACTGTTCAATCACTCTTCCTATATTAAAAATGTCTTTAAGCTGACTTTCTCGAAAACTAGATGTTTCATGATCGAGCATTAGTACAGCGGCACCACCAGTAGAAAAGTGGACGCGATCTCCCCCTATTTCAAGATTGTGTTTCTCGTCAAAACCGAAGAGCGTGAATTCCTTGGCTGCTGCATCAATCATGGAACGAACCAGGTCTTTGGGAAACAAAAGACGTTCTTCTGAAGTGAAAGTACCTCCATTAGATGTAACAAGATCAACGAATTCCGGAATGGCTTGCGCCATCCCTATTTTTTCAAGAAGGTCGAGAGCAGAATCAAAAATCTTTTCCATCTGCGGAATGCTTAGAGGTTGAAAAGAACCACCTGACATGCCAGGTTTGACAGCTCTCGACTCTGGTGGAGGAGGGGCTGCCCGTTTAGCTATTCGCGCACTACGTCCACCAGCTCTTTTTGAAGGAATTTCTTCATTCATTTATTTTCTTATTTTCTCATTAAGTGGATCAACAACTGCATCTTTTAGGACGGTAGCACGGCATTTTTCATTCATGATTTCAATTTCAAAAATTGATCCAGGTTCTTCTAAATCCGGTGATACATAGGCAAAAGCAATGCTTTTGCCAGTGGTGTGGCTCCAAGTCCCACTAGTTGTTAGACCAACTAAATTTTCTCCAACGAAGATCGGCTCATTGCCACGGCAATCGGTGTCATTTGTTTCAACTTCACAGTAGACAAGGACCATGCTCAGTTCTCCAGACTGCCTTTCTTTCACTTTTTCAGAGCCTAAGAAATTACGAGAAAAGTCGACGAACCTTTCCAGACGTGCCTCAATCGGTGTGATTTCAGTAGTTAACTCTGACCCCCATGCTTTGTAAGCCTTTTCTATTCGCATAGCGTTCATTGCGTAAGAGCCATAATGGCTTAACTTGTGTTGGGCGCCAGAAGCAATTAAAGCATCGTAGAGATCAAGCATCTGGCCAATTGGATGGTGTAATTCCCAACCCAATTCGCCGACATAACTAACTCTTAGAGCCACGCAAGGCACGCCCGCTATCTCAATTTCTTGACCTGTCAACCAAGGGAAAGACTGATTGGAAAGATCTGTTGCGGTTAGAGGTTGGATGACGTCTCTAGATAACGGACCGCTAACAGCCAGAATCGCGATTTCATCAGTAACATCACGAATTGAAATCTCTTCGTCCTCCTTGACGTGTTGCTTAAGCCAATCCAAGTCATGGAGTTCTCCCATTATCGAACTGTTTAAATAAAAACGTTCCGAACTCAATCTTGTGACCGTCATTTCGCATTCGATCCCACCTAGAGCTGTAAGCATATGAGTCAGACGTATACCTCCATCTTTGGAAGGAAGTTTGTTGGCTGACAGCCGGTCTAACAAACTTAAAGCATCTTTTCCTGTTATCTCAATTTTTGTAAATGCAGTTAAATCGGCAATTCCTACATTTTCACGAACGTTACGACACTCTTCTCCAACTATTTCAAACGCATTTGATCTTCTAAATGAATGATTCTCAGACTCACCAAAATATTGAGGCCTCTCCCAGCCAAAAATTTCCATCCACTGTGCATTCAAGTCATCAAACTTCTCATAGACAGGAGTCTTTTTTATTGGCCGACCGGCGAAACGTTGTTCACCAGGAGGTCGGACTTGGTACATTTCGTGAAATTCGTCAATTGCTTTGGCGCTCGCATATTCTCCTTTCGGGTAAGTATGAGGTCCAAATCTTCTCGGATCCATTTCTGCAACATTTATTTCTGTTTGACCATGAACCATCCATTGAGCTAGGTATTTTCCAGCACCTGGTCCTTGAGTAACTCCAATAGAAGCACCTGAACAAACCCAGTAATTTTTTAGTCCAGGAGCGGGTCCCATAAGATATCCGGAATCGGGAGTATGGGTAATTGGACCAGAAACAGTTGTATGTATTCCAGCGTCTGCAAAAACTGGAATTCTTTGTGCGGCAAGTTCAAGCCAAGGTAACAATACATCGTGATTTGGTGGCGTTAAGTAAAAATGAAGATCCCAATCAATCCCATCAACTCCATAAACCTCAGCGCCCTTGCGCTCATAAGGTCCCACGATCAATCCATCTATTTCTCTTCTGTAATAACAGGATGCCCTAGGGTCACGTATTACTGGAAGGTCGAAATTCAATTCTGCTACTTCAGGTATGGCTTCAGTAACTAAGTATTGATGGATCACAGAAACTATAGGAACTTCATAACCAACCATCTCACCCAGTTGAGGTGCATAGCATCCAGCAGCATTCACAACATGCTCTGCAACGACTGAACCTTTATCAGTTAAAACTTCCCATTTTCCATTCGGTAAAAGATTCATATCGGTTACCAGAGTATGACGCGCAACTTCTGCACCTAGTTGACGTGCTCCTTTTGCCATTGCATTTGTTGAGCTACTTGGATCGCTCCAACCATCATGGGGTGTCCAAAATCCAAGTTTTACGTCACTAATGTCTAATAAAGGATGATGATCGAGTATCTCTTTAGGAGAAATGAGGTGGCTTTCAACTCCCACCAGATTCAACATGCCATTTACATAGCGAAACCAGTCAACCTCATTATCGGATAAAGCTAAACGAATCGCTCCTGTTGGATGCCACCCGGCACTAAGTCCAGTTTCCTCTTCAAGTTCTGCATACAACTTTGGTGCTTCAGCATGCACTTTTGCCATATTGAGACTCCCGATAAAATGGGGTACCAAACCTGCTGCATGCCATGTTGAACCAGAGGTGAGCTCACCTTTCTCTATGAGAAGAACGTCAGTCCAACCTTCGTGAGCCAGATGGTACATAAGTCCGGTTCCCATTGCACCACCACCAACAATTATGACTTGATATTCTTCTTTCATTTTTCCTAAGTTCTCTGGATCTTTCTATAAGCGGATTTTTTCTTTATTTGGATCATAAAAACTTTTTATCGAAGGAGTTATCTCAAACTTACGCGTTGCTATCTCAATTTCCCAATTACCCGAATCGAGCCAAGTTTTGTCCACACCGTTTTTATTACTTATATACCCCATAGTTAGACACCTATCTTGTGTATAACTCCACATTCCTCCAGTAGTCGTACCCACTAGTTCACCGTTTCTGAAAACAGGATCATCGTGGTAGCTTAAAATTTCTTGGTCTTCAATTCGGAACTGGATCAATCTTTTTACTTGCGTTTTATCACGTTGACCAATTAGGGCATCTTTTCCGATAAATCCGTTTGGCTTATCCCATGCAATAGCAAATCCAAGACCTGCCTCAAGAGGGGTATCTACCGGTGTAATGTCATGCCCCCAATGCCTGTAACCTGATTCCAATCTCAATGAGTTCATAGCATGGTAACCAGCAAGAGTAATTCCGTAATTTTCACCGGATTTCATAATTTCATCGAAAACGTTTATCGAGTCTGCAACAGGGATGTAAATTTCCCAACCAAGTTCACCCACATAACTCATTCTCAGCGCAAGACATTCAGTTCCCGCTATTTCCAATTTCTTAATTGTCCCAAAAGGGAACTTTTCGTTCGATAAGTCAGTGGAGACAAGAGGTTGCAAAGTATTTCTAGCATGAGGCCCCATAACACCTATGACTGAGAAAGCATCGGTGATGTCTTCAACATTTACGGATTTGTTGTTTGACGCTCGCATCAACCATGACCAATCTCTAGTTTGAGAAGCAGCTGAGGTGATAACCCAAAATTTATTATCCTCAATTCTGTTTACGGTTAAATCAGCTTCAATGCCGGCCCGTTTATTTAGCCATTGGGTATAAACACCACGTCCCGGTTCAACATCTATTTGATTAGCGCTAATCAAATTAAGAGTTTCTAAAGCATCAGTTCCTGTTACAGAAAATTTCGCAAAAGAACTCTGATCGAAAACGCCAACTGCTTCTCTTACGGCTTTGCACTCGGCAAGCATATTTGAATGCCAGTTTTGTTTTCCATAAGAGTATTTGTATTCACGCTCTTGACTTTCATTTGCATACCAGTTGGGACGTTCCCATCCAGCGGTTTCGCCAAAAACAGCACCTGCTTGGTCAAGTCGTTCATGCAGGGCACTAATTCTTATTCCTCTAGCAGACTCGTATTGCCTGAAAGGCCAATGCATCGCATACAAGAGTCCGAGTGATTCAGAAATTCTATCCTCCAGGTAAGCAAGGTCACTTTGGAAGTTAAACGAACGCGAAATATCCACACTAGTCAGGTCCATAGGTGCCTGACCCTCTATTATCCAATCTGCTAGAGCCCATCCAACCCCGCCAGCACTCTGAATTCCAACCGAGTTGAAACCAGATGCAACAAAACACCGTTCCACTTCTGGAGACTCTCCCAAATAAAAAGTTCCATCAGGGGTAAATGCCTCCGGTCCATTAAAAAAAAGTTGAATGCCTGCATCAGTCAAAGCTGGAACGCGACTACAAGCAGCTTCAAATATGGGTCCTATATGATCCCAATCCTCAGGGAGGGTTCCAAAACAAAAATCTTTTGGAACTCCTTCTAGCTTCCAAATTTTTGCACGCGGTTCAAAAAAACCTGCCATTATTTTCCCAGTCTCTTCTTTAAAGTACGTGTAATTGCCAGGATCACGGAGAGTGGGCATTCCTTGTAAAACTCCTTCAAGAGGCTCAGTAACTATATAAAAGTGCTCACAAGCCTGTAAGGGGATATTCACCCCAATTGTTTCAGCTAATTGCCTGGTCCAGATCCCGCCTGCCATTACAACGTTTTCAGCTTCAATTCGCAGTCCATCGTCGGTCTGGACACCTGTACAGAGACCGTTTTTTTGTATTAAAGACTCAACACAGACTCCTTCAAAAATTTGAGCACCTCCATTACGCGCCCCTTTTATAAGAGCCATTGTCGTATCTACTGGAGAAGTAACACCATCATCAGGGATGTAAAGCGCTCCAACTAGATCATCAGTTTTTACAAGTGGCCAGAATTCTCTTAATTCATCCATTTCTATTTCACGAATTTCCACTCCAACTGTTGAAGCCATGGAAATACCTCTTTTAAGCTCTTCCCACCTTTCGATATCGGCTGCAACTGAAATGGACCCTGGTTTTCTATAACCAGTTGCTTGACCAGTTTCTGCTTCCAAGTCTTCGAACAAACGTGCTGAATATGTTGCCAATTTTGTAAGTGAGTAAGTCGATTTAAGTTGTGAAACCAGTCCTGCCGCATGCCAAGTGGTTCCTCCAGTGAGTTGTCCTTGTTCAAGAACTAATACATCTGAAATGCCACGTTTTGTAAGGTGATATGCGACACTTGCACCAATAATTCCGCCGCCAATAATAACCACCTGAGCTCTTTCAGGAATTCCTTTCGACATAGATGAAAACGATAGACTTGATGAACTTCCAAAACAATTCTGAAGGTTTATTTTTGTGAATCTAAAGATCTGATCTAGCGTTAAAGAAATACGTTCATTAGATTCGTATTTGTCGAAAGTTAAAAATGGTTAAAAGTAGAAAAATCTCAGACCCTGGTGAAGCGAGGGCTCCTGGACCAAGTCTTAGAGAACATTTGCTTGCTGATGGCTCTGGTGTCTCACCACCTCTTTTGGAAGAATCCTATGTTTTTCTGGGAGATGAAGATATTTCATATGACTGGTACACATCGAAAGAAAGACTTCAAGACGAGTTTTTACACCTATGGCCAAAGGTATGGCAATGGGCTTGCAGAGAAGAACACATTCCAGAACCCGGCGACTATTACGTCTATGACATCGGTGAATTATCCGCAATAATTGTTCGCACGGAGGACATGTCAATAAAGGCTTATTACAACGCATGCATGCATCGTGGAACACAACTAAAACCTCCGGCGAGTTGCGGTGTGACCAAAGGTTTGAAATGTCCATTTCATGGTTGGACCTGGTCTTTACAAGGAGAGTTAGTTGACTTGCCTCAGGAATGGGATTTTCCGCATGTAGATGCAGAAAGCCACAGGCTTCCAGAAGTAAAAATAGGACTATGGGGCGGGTTTGTTTTTTTAAATTTTGATCAAAATGCTGAACCGTTAGAAGAATACCTAGGAGTTCTACCTGAACACTTTTCCCACTGGAACCTAGAAGACCGATATATAGAGACCCATGTGTGTAAGCGTTTGCCAGCAAATTGGAAGGCCTCAGCAGAGGCTTTTATTGAGGCTTATCACATAAGAGAGACACACGCAGGTGGTAAACCTGGAACAGAAGCCCCGACACAGTATGACATTTTTGGCGAAAATGTAACCAGGTTCGTTCACACCATTGGATCCCGTAATGGTTCAACAGAAATAGGCGTAGATGAGCAAGAACGCTTAGAGCGGTTATTAAAAGGAAAAATAGACGACAAGTCCGTACCGAAACTTCCTGAAGGAGTCAAAGCAAGAGATTTCTATGCGCAACTCCTTCAAAAAGAATATGGAGACAAATATGGAAAAGATTTTTCAGACTTAACAACTTCAGAGACCATTGATTCAATTGAGTATTTTCTTTTCCCAAACGCCTTTTTCTTTCCGGGCTTGTCATTGCCGATGGTTTATAGATTTAGACCTGACCCAGTTGATCCTGATTATTGCAATTTTGATCTTATTTTTCTTCGGCCTAAACCAGAAAATAAGATCCCGCCGCGTCCACCTGAACCCGTAAATCTTGAAGTCGAAGAAAGCTATACACTGGTTGAGTCAGTTGGGTCTTTAGGAGTTATATACGATCAGGACACTTCAAATTTAGCTGCGCAAACGCGTGGGTTTAAATCGAGCCTCAAAAGAGGACAGACACTCGGAAATTATCAGGAAGTTAGAATTAGACATTTACAAATGAAAGTAAACGAATATCTAAGTGCTTCAAAATGAAAACAAAATTTGAGAATACAAAGTTTGGTCAGACAGTTAGACCATAATAAAGTTCTATATATAAACTTTTGAGTGGAAAATCAAATACAGTCAACTTCTTGGCCGTTAATTCGACAATATAAGAAAGAAATATGGTTTCTAAAGAGAGATATTTATGGAAGTAACAGACGAGATTCTTATCGACTTATATAAACGGATGGTAAGAGTGCGATTATTCGAAGAAGAGGCTGGACGTCTAGCTGAGTCTGCCAGATTGCCAGGGTTTTTGCATTTGTATGTTGGAGAAGAGGCTGTCGCAGCAGGTGTTTGTGCAGCTCTGAAAAACGAAGACCAGATCACCAGTACCCACAGGGGACATGGCCACTTGCTTGCTAAAGGTGGAGATTTCAATCGAATGATGGCTGAACTCATGGGTAAAGCTACCGGCTACTGCAATGGGAAAGGTGGCTCTATGCATATATGCGATTTAGATCTCGCAATGTTAGGAGCCAATGGAATAGTAGGAGCAGGAGTTCCTATATCAGTCGGAGCAGCGTATGCAAATAAGCTAACCAGTAATGGTCTTATCTCCGTATCCTTCTTCGGAGATGGAGCCACAAATATCGGCGCTTTTCATGAAGCAGCCAACATGGCAGCAGCTTTATCCTTACCAATGCTCTTTGTCTGTGAAAACAACGAGTACGCAGAATACAGTCCGAGGCACAAAACAATGGCAATTGCAGACGTGATTGAAAGAGCAGCAGCTTACGGTTTCCCAGGAGCGATCGTTGACGGGATGGACTCTGTGGCAGTTTTTGAAGCAGCTACTTTAGCGATTGAAAAAATAAGAAACGGTGAGGGTCCCATGATGCTCGAGTGTAAGACCTATCGTTTTTATGACCATGTCGGGGTTAAGGGAACAGCTTCAAATTATCGAACGGATGAAGAAGTAGAAGAAATGAGAAAACGTGACCCTTTAGTTATTCATGAAGCTCGTTTAGTTGAATCAGGAGTCATGAATGATGAAGAAATTCAAGCTTTTAAAGACGAGATTCAAAAAGAGGTAGATGCGTCTGTTGAATTTGCTGAACAGAGCCCATTTCCTGAAAGCGATGACATTCTGGTTGATGTGTATACGAACGGGGGTGTTTCATGAGTCCTGACAACATCTTTGAAGGAGCTTCAGGCTCTGAGAACTCTGAAAGCAACTCGGGCGAACGTAAACTTGGCTACGGAGCGGCAGTGGTCGAAACCATGGCGCAGATAATGAGAGAAGATGAATCTGTTTTCTTAGCAGGTGAAGATGTAGGTGCCCATGGAGGCGTTTTTGGTTATTTTCGTGGTCTTCAACCAGAGTTTGGTGATGAGAGAGTCGTAGATACCCCAATAGCAGAACAAGCAATCATAGGCCTAGGAATTGGAGCGGCAGTTCAAGGTATGCGACCTGTGGTCGACTTGATGTTTATGGATTTTATTTGTGTTGCTATGGATCAGATTGCAAATCAGGCTGCCAAATTGAAATATATGTTTGGTGGCGGGGCAAAGCTGCCTTTGACAATTACGACAGCAGGAGGAGCGGGGCTTTCAGCAGCTGCTCAACATAGTCAAAGCCTTGAGGCGATGCTTTGCCACATTCCCGGTCTCAAGGTTGCTATGCCTTCAGACGCTTACGAGGTTAAGGGGCTATTAACATCCTGTATTCGTGAAGACAATCCTACAGTTTTCATTATCAACAAAAGAAAGTTGGCTGATGCTTGTCATGTCCCCGAAGAGCTTTTTGAGATTCCTCTAGGGAAAGGACACATTTTCCGTGAAGGAAGTGATGTCACTCTCGTAGCTATTGGGAGAATGGTAGACGAGGCTAGAGGGGCCGCTGACATATTGTCTGAAGAAGGAATAGATTGTGAGCTGATTAATCCTAGAACAGTTCAACCTCTCGACATCGATCTAATCGTCGAATCGGTTAGCAAAACAGGCAATTTAGTCATCGTTCATGAAGCGGTAAGATTTGGTGGGATTGGCGCTGAGATTGCAGCCCAAATCCAAGAAGAGGCTTTTGATTATTTGGATGCACCTATAGGAAGAGTTGCTGCGCCATTTAGTCCAATTCCATTTAGTCCAGTTTTAGAAAAGCAATATGTTCCAGATGCTGAACGTATCGCTGCTGGTGTAAGAAATTTATCCTGAGGTTTTTTAGCAGGTGTCAACAGTCGGGCTAATTGCGAATCCTTTAGCTGGGAAAGATGTACGAAGGTTTGTATCAGCAGCATCAGTAAACAGTGATAGAAACAAGATTGAAATTTTGAAACGTTGTGTTTTGGGAGCACTAGATGCTGGAGCTGAAAACATTCTTTTGGCACCCGACTTTAGAAATTTGTCACTAAGAGCTGTTGAAAGTTTAAATCTTGGTAACAAAATAATAGAAATGCCGATTGAGATCGAAGGTGGTCGTCAAGACACGACTAGAGCTGCAGACATTTTTAAAGAAGAAAAAGTTGAAGCGATAATTTCTCTTGGGGGTGATGGAACACAAAGGGACTTAATTTCAGGCTGGATAGATGCTCCTTTGTTGCCAATTTCCACAGGAACCAACAATGTTTTTCCTTTCATGGTTGACCCTACAGTCGCTGGGACTGCCGCAGGGCTTATAGCTGCAAACAAGTTAAAAATCGAGGAAGTAGCGCGTCAAGCGAAAGTAATACATGTTGAACTACCAAACGGGACTAAAGATTTAGCTTTAGTTGATGTTGTATTAGTAAGTGAAAGGTTAACTGGAAGCAGAGCAGTAATAAAATCCGATTCGATAAAACGAGTCATAGCTGCTATCGCTAATCCAGCTTCTATAGGATTAGCTTCAATTGCTGGACGTAGCCATCCGGTTTATTTTGATGATGATATGGCAGTTTCAGTAAGCTGTGATCCGCATTCCACAAAACGAGTTACATCTCCAATAATGCCGGGATCAGTATCCGATGTTGGCATCACAGAGATTAAACAAATTGAACTTGGTGACACTTTCAGTTTTAAGGGTCCTGGGGTTTTGGCGTTCGATGGAGAAAGAGATTTTGTATTAGGAGAAGAAGAAGTGAAAATTACCGTCCTACGCAACGGTCCTCGAGTTATAGACCCTAATTATGCAATTCAAACGGCTGCTGCCAATAAAGTGTTTCTTAGAGAGGAATAACAAATATGCCAGCACCTATTTTTATGCCGAAACTGGGTTTGACTATGACCGAAGGAACCCTGACTGAGTGGCTAGTTTCTACTGGTGAAACTGTAAGCCAGGGACAACCTGTGGCTTCAATAGAAACAGACAAAATAGAAACCGAAATAGAAGCCGAAGCTGAAGGAATATTGCACCAGTCAGCGAAATCTGGTGAAGTTTTCGAATGTGGATTAGTTTTAGGCTGGATATTAGAAGAAGGCGAGGAGCCACCTGAAAATTCTGAACCTGAAAATTCTGAACCTGAAAAGAAAAATATTCCAGCTGTCGACTTAAGTGTAAATACTGAAAACGAAACAAAGACAAAAACTGGTCGTGTTGCAGCTTCTCCTGCTGCAAAAAAACTTGCTCGAGAAAAAGGAATTGACCTCTCTACCATCTCAGGAAGCGGCCCCGGCGGAAGAATAGTTGTAGAGGATGTTGAAGCAGTTTCTACCAATGAGATAACAGTTGCTAATTCTGCACCTGATAACGCTAAAGCCTCACAAGCAGCGGTTAACGAAGCACAAAAATTAGGAGTGGATCTTAGAGATGTAAAAACATCTTCAAAAGATAAAAGAATAAGAAAATCAGACGTTCAAGAACACATAAAAAGCTCTCCAGGGTCAAATGAAGGCACGAATGAAGGTTTTACCTTCGACCCAATAGGTGAAGGAGAACGAGTTCCAATTACTGGAATGAGAAGAGTTATTTCAGACCGAATGCACGCAAGTATCCAAGGCATGGCGCAGTTAACCCTTCACCTTGATGTAGATATGGATAACGCAATTTCTCTCCGCAAGAATATGGAAGCTGACGATTCATTGCCTGGGTATACAGATTTCGTAATCGCTTCAGTAGCTCGTGCATTAAAAATTCATCCTTTACTTAATTCACAAATGCTAGAGAATGAAATCCTTCAGCTAAATGAAATAAATGTTGGAATGGCTGTTGCTCTTGATGAAGGTTTAGTTGTGCCTGTAATAAGAAATGCTGATCAACTTTCTCTTAAGGAAATTGCCGAAAATACTTCTCGTCTGGCGAAGCAGGCTAGAAGTGGAAAATTGGCATTGGAAGATCTTGAAGGTGGAACTTTTTCTGTTTCTTCATTAGGAATGTTTGGGGTTGATGGCTTCACACCTGTAATTAATCCTCCAAACTCTGCAATTTTGGGTGTTGGTCGTATACGTGAAGACATGACTTGGGTAGACCAGAAACCAACAAAAGTGTCGAGAATGGTCTTAAGCCTTACTTGGGACCATCGTGTTTTAGATGGAGCGCCTGCGGCAGATTTTGCTAAAACAGTAAAATCAGGTCTAGAAAACCCAGAATCTTTAATAGATGCAGACAGTTAGCCCGCCATTTGTATAGCTACTTCGCCTGCTGTTTTAACATTGTTCAAAATTAAATCAATATTTGCCTGAAGAGTAAGATTACCACTGGCTTCCGAAACTTTTTCTAGCAAAAATGGAGTAATTGCGTTCCCTGTAATGCCAGCTGATTTGGCTTTTTCAAGACTTTGATTAATAGCATCTTCAACAATTTTTTGGTCTACAGATTTTTCTTTTGGTATTGGTACTGCTACAAGTTGACCGGTATCTAAACCAATTTGCCAATGGGCCTGCAGTAAAGCGGCAACCTCTTCCGCCCCAGTAGCTGTAATCTTTGTTTTTAAGCTGCCACCCGATGTCCAAAATTCTGGAAAAGTATCCGTTTTATAGCCAATGACCGGCACTCCGAGAGTTTCCAAAAGTTCAAGTGTTCGCGGAATATCGAGTATCGATTTCACACCTGCACAAATAACAGCAACTGGAATTTCAGACAGTGCTTTAAGATCTGCAGAAATATCACCGTCGTTACCTCTGTGCACTCCACCAATTCCGCCCGTAGCAAAAATTTGGATACCGGATTTATGTGCTGCGAACATGGTTGTAGCAACAGTCGTTGCACCAAGTGATTTTCCAGCTAGGACTGTTCCCAGAGTGTTAAAACTGGTTTTTTCTACGTCATTTTCAGTACCTAAAAGTTCTATTTCTTCATGACTTAGACCTACCTGCAAGTGACCGTCAATTACAGCGACAGTGGCAGGAACAACTTGTAAATCTCTCAAAATTTTTTCAGATTTTGCAGCCACTTCTATATTTAAAGGAGAAGGAAGCCCATGAGAAATAAGAGTTGACTCTAAAGCGACAACGGGTTTTTTTGTTCTTACAGCTTCTTGGATTTCTTCAGAAATTTTCAACAGACTCATAACAACCACGTTATATGTATACATAACTAATTGATTTAAGTTAAACAATTAGATCGGTGTTTTGTATTCAGAGTTTCTTAAAGAATTTCGGCGAACTATTTACAACCCGTTTGTTTATAGGATTATGGAATCACTAGCGATTGAAAACACTTTAGGTTTCGAAGAATTTAACGGAGAAAAATATGACAAGTTCTGACCCCTATTCTCTTGCTGAGGAAGCTGCAAATGAACTAGCAGAAGAAACTGGTTTAGTTAATCACGATGTAGCTTTAGTTCTTGGTTCAGGGTGGGCCGCAGCTGTTGATGAGATCGGCAGTATTTCAGCTGAAGTGGAAATGGCAAAACTACCAGGTTTCCCTGCTCCGACTGTTTTAGGGCATCGCAATTTGATCCGATCTATCAAAGTCGGTCAAAATAATGTACTTGTTTTTGGTGGAAGGGCCCATTTATATGAAGGTCACTCAGTTGACACGGTGGTGCACGGTGTACGAGTAGCAGCCTCAGCAGGATGCAAGTCGATTGTTTTGACTAATGCTGCAGGTGGGTTAAATCCCGACTGGCCAGTCGGACAGCCAGTCATTATTTCTGACCAATTGAACCTTATGGGCAATTCTCCAATGGTTGGACCAGCACCACCTGAAGGTAAGGCAATTCGCTTTGTAGATTTAACCGAAGCCTATTCATTACGGTTAAGACGGTTAGCTCAAGAAGTCGATCCAACATTACCCAACGGAGTTTACGCCGGTTTGTTGGGAGGAGCTTTCGAAACACCAGCAGAGATTAAGATGTTTGCAAAAATGGGTGCAGATTTAGTTGGAATGTCGACTGTTTTGGAAACTATTGCGGCAAGACACCTTGGTGTAGAAGTGCTAGGAATCTCTCTTGTTACAAATCAAGCAGCAGGCATGTCTGAAGAAAATCTTGATCACGAGGATGTTTTAGCTGCAGCTGAAGACGCAGGACCGCGCATGATGAGTTTATTAGCTGGCATTTTGGAACGTTTGTGACGAAAGCAATCAGTTCAGACGAAGCTTTAGAAATTGCAAAAAAATGGCTACTAAATGATCCGGATGAAATAACAAGATCTGAAACTCAAAATTTGATCTCAGAATCCGGAGATGAAATTATTCGAAGATTTGGCGGTTCTTTGTTGTTTGGCACAGCGGGTATACGCGGCCCCAGAGGAGCTGGGCCGATGAGAATGAACAGACTTATGGTCAGAGTAGTAGCAAGTGCCATAGCTAAAAAGTTATTAGAAGACACCCAAAATGATGAAGTGCCGTTAGTAGTAGTTGGTTACGATGCGCGTCACCAGAGTCAGGTTTTTGCAGAAGATTCTGTTCGTGTTTTAGCTACACACGGAATCAAATGTTTAATTTTGCCAGAGCCTTTGCCGACTCCTGTTTTGGCATACACCCTTTTATCACAAAGGGCTAAAGCCGGAATAATGGTTACCGCTAGTCATAACCCCGCAGAGGATTCCGGTTACAAGGTTTACTGGGAGGACGGTGCTCAAATAACAACTCCCATCGATACACAAATCGCTGAAAAGATCGATTACATAAATCCTCCTCTCGATACGGATTTAGCTGAATTAGACGACCCTCTAATAACAAAAGGCGGAAGTGGTTTAGTAGAAAAATATGTTGATTTTGCTTGCTCTTGTGTGTCCTCAGACACTCAACGTGAAATAAGTATTGTGTACACGCCATTGCACGGAGTTGGTAAAGAAACATTTGTTCAAGTTTTTGAAAAAGTGGGATTTGAAGATTTAGCAATTGTCGCTGCTCAAGCTGATCCAGATCCTGATTTCCCGACTGTTTCTTTTCCAAACCCGGAAGAAGAAGGAACACTAGATTTGGCAATCGAACTTGCAGACACTGAAAATGCCGATTTAGTTATTGCAAATGATCCTGATGCGGATCGGTTAGCTGTTGTAATCAATCATGGAAAAGAGTGGCGTCATCTCAACGGAAATGAGATCGGAGTATTACTGGCAGAGCATCTTCTAAATAGAGGGCAAGAAGCAGACAGACTTGTTGTCACGACGGTTGTGTCATCTCGTTTACTTTCTAAATTGGCAGATTTCCACAAAGTAAAATACGCGGAAACACTGACGGGTTTCAAATGGATAGTTCGTCCCGGCTTAGAAGATGCGACCTCTAGATTCATATTTGGGTATGAAGAGGCACTTGGTTTTGCGATTGATGACTCAGTGCGTGATAAGGATGGTATTACTGCAGCTTTGCTTTTTGCAGAACTGGCAGCCAGATTAAAATCTGAAGGTAAAACGGCAATTAACCTCTTGGAAGATTTGTGGAAACGTCACGGAGTTCATAAAACTTCTTTGGTTACACAGAGATTTACTGCTGAGACAGATATTTCATCAGATTTAATGTCACCGTTGAGAAATAGTCTCCCTAAACAAATAGCTGGATGCAACATAGTTGAATCATTTGATTTGATGACACCTGTCAAAGAGTTTCCAGCAACAGACGCAATTGTATTCATTCTTGAAAAGGGGAGAGTTGTAATTCGCCCAAGTGGAACAGAGCCGATGGTAAAGATCTATGTTGAAGCCATAGAATCAGTTATTAACGATGACATCGAGTCTGCTGAAAGATCTGCAGAGCGTATGATAGAGAACCTATTAGATGGAGTCAGAAGTTTGTTTCCAATAGAGAGAGATAAGTAAAAATGTCTACTTCTACAGTTACATCAGTTGAAACTGGTTTGCCAATAAGAGTAACTCCGGTGGATGAGGTATCACTAGAGGCTAGGGCTTCTTCGTTGGCGACAAGGTCAATAAAAACCACCAGTAAGAGAGCTGCTTTACACTTATCGATTCGTTGTATGGACCTCACAACTCTTGAAGGTGTAGACACTCCAGAAAAAGTCGCTTCATTGTGCCAAAAGGCAAAACGTCCTGACCCTACGAACGTGTCCATTCCTCAAGTTGCAGCAGTTTGTGTATATCCAGAAATGGTGGGACATGCGGTAGAAGCTACAAAAGACTCTGATGTGAAGGTGGCGAGTGTGGCTGGCGCTTTCCCAAGCGGATTATCCAATATTGATGCACGAACAGCTGATATTACTGATGCTGTAAACAGAGGCGCTGATGAAATAGATATCGTGCTAAACAGATCAGCTTTTCTTGCAGGTGATGAGAAAAGAGCCTTTGAAGAGATAGTTGCTTCAAAAGAAGCTTGTGGTGAAGCACATCTAAAAGTTATTTTAGAGGTCGGCGAACTTGGAAGCTATGACAAAATACGTCAAGCATCGATGCTTGCGATGGCTGCAGGTGCAGATTTTATAAAAACATCAACCGGTAAAATTTCAGAAGCATCCAGCTTGCCAAGAATGTTGTGCATGGCCGAGGCGGTTAGAGATTTTGCATACCAAACAAATATCTCTGTTGGAATTAAGGCAGCTGGCGGAATTCGTACAGCCAAACAAGCCTGGCACTACTTGGTAGTTATTGCAGAAACTTTGGGAACTGATTGGCTTAATTCTGAAAGGTTTCGTATCGGAGCTTCAAGCCTTCTAAACGATGTTCTGCTTCAATTAAAACGTCTGGATTCAGGTTTTTATAGCGGACCTGATTACGTAACGGTGGATTAGATGGGAATGTCAAACTTTAAAGAAGGTTCTGATTCGGAGGATTTCGGGATTGATTACGCTCCGGCAGTTGAATCAACCAGTCTGCTGAATATAAAAGAAAAGTACGGACTTTTTATTAATGGCGATTTTTTAGACACTTCGTCTTCAAAATTTTTTAAGACATTAGACCCGTCGACAGAAAAACCATTGGCGGAAATAACGGAAGCTTCTGCTGCAGATGTTGACAAAGCAGTTAAGGCAGCGAGGAATGCTTATGAAAAGTACTGGATGAATATGTCCGGAGCAGTTCGCGCTCGTTACTTATTCCGGATAGCACGTCACCTTCAAGAAAGATCTCGAGAGTTCGCAGTTTTGGAAACTTTGGATGGGGGGAAACCAATAAAAGAAAGTAGAGATGTTGACCTTCCTCTTGCTGCCGCTCACTTTTTTTATCATGCCGGTTGGGCGGACAAGCTTGAATACGCTTTTCCACAGAGAAAAATCGAACCTCATGGCGTAGTAGGGCAGATAATTCCTTGGAATTTTCCCTTACTTATGGCTTCATGGAAACTAGCTCCAGCATTGGCTTGTGGTAACACTGTTGTTTTAAAGCCGGCAGAGACAACACCACTAACTGCTTTGTTGCTTGCTGAAGTTATACAAGACGTGGATTTACCTCCAGGGGTAATAAATATTGTTACAGGAGCTGGGGAAACTGGTTCAGCATTGGTTGAACATCCTAATGTTGACAAACTAGCTTTTACAGGGTCCACTGAAGTTGGAAAGTTAATTCAACGCTCAGCAGTAAAACGCAATTTGCCTTTGACTCTAGAGTTAGGTGGCAAAGCGCCTCATGTTATTTTTGAAGATGCAGCACTAGATCAGGCGATTGAAGGAGTAATCAACGGGATTTTCTTTAATCAGGGTCATGTGTGCTGTGCTGGCTCACGACTACTCGTGCAAGAATCTATTGCCGAGCATTTTATCGACCGACTACAAAAAAGAATAGATCTCTTGAGAGTCGGAAATCCGCTCGACAAAAATACTGATATTGGAGCCATAAATTCAAAATCTCAACTTGAAAGAATAGATAAACTTGTTAATGCCGGTATAGAAGAAGGCGCTGAGGTTTACAAACCTTCGTGTTCCTTGCCGGAAAATGGATATTGGTATCCCCCTACTGTTTTAACCGGAGTTCAGCAGAGTCACCGAGTTGCGCGCGAAGAAATTTTCGGCCCCGTTTTAGTAGTTCAGACTTTTAGAACTCCAGAAGAAGCTTTGGAAAAAGCAAACAATACCCCTTATGGTCTATCTGCAGGTATTTGGACAGAAAAAGGATCACTAATCCATTGGATGGCGGAACGTATGCGTGCAGGAGTCATTTGGGCGAATACATTTAACAAGTTTGATCCAACAAGTCCTTTTGGTGGTTACAAGGAAAGCGGTTTCGGACGAGAAGGTGGCATGCATGGTCTAGCCCCTTATTTGAAGACAAAGAGAAAGCGTAAATAGTGACAGGAAATATACCAATAGCCAAGACCTATAAGCTTTTTATTAACGGATCCTTCCCGCGTTCAGAGTCAGGAAGAACTTTCTCGGTTGTTGATTCGCAAGGTGAACTTATTGCTAACGTTTCTCAAGCGTCGCGAAAAGATCTTCGTGAAGCAGTTAGGGCAGCAAGATCCGCCCAAAATGCCTGGGCATCAAGAACTGCTTATAATCGAGGACAGATTCTTTACCGTGTAGCGGAAATGATTGAATCAAGGAAAGTAGAATTTTCAGAGTTACTTAAAAGTTTTGGGGTTAATAGTCGTACTGCAACACGTGAAGTTGAAGAATCAATACAGAGATGGGTTTGGTACGCTGGATGGTCTGACAAGTACAGTCAAATTCTAGGTTCTGTCAATCCAGTCTCTGGACCATATTTCAACTTCACGGTTCCTGAACCAACTGGAGTAGTAGGGATAATCCCCCCTAAGGAACCTTCAATGTTGGGCTTAATCTCAAGACTTGTTCCTGTAATAGTCAGTGGTAACACAGCAGTGGTTGTTTCTGAGGGTCATAGTTCACTGACGGCAGTTACTATTGCTGAGGTGTTAGCTACATCTGATGTGCCTCCAGGTGTGGTAAATATTTTGACAGGCGATCAAGCCGATCTACTTCCATGGATTGTTGGTCATTTGGATGTCAACGCAGTTGACATAAGTGGGATCAATCAAGATCAAGATCTAACTGTTTTGGAAGAAGCTGCATCGAATGTCAAACGTTTGATATCACGTGAAATTGATGAGGAAAGCCTAGAACTTATAACTGACTTTTTAGAAATGAAAACGGTTTGGCACCCCATTGGCAGATAGTTTTTTAGACAAATATTTTGTCTAATACAAGAGGAGAAGCTGGCGGAGCTACCTCAGATATTTCTATAGCCCCCTCAAGGGCCTCTATCGCATAATCAAAGCAGTCATTTTTATCACCATGAAGTTCAAGAACAGATTCTCCTGTTTTGACATGATCGCCTGGTTTAGCTAAACATACGACGCCAGCAGTTGGACTTACAGGATCTTCTTTTCTGGCTCGTCCAGCACCTAAGCGCCAAGCAGCAATGCCTACAGACCGGCAGTCCAATTTGCTAAGAAATCCTGTTGCTGAGGCTTTTATTGTTTTTTTGAATTCCGCTACTGGTAGCCCTTTTGACAGGTCCCCTCCCTGAGCTAGAACCATTTTTTCAAAAATCTCTCTTGGTTTACCTGATGCAAGCATTTCGCTAGGATCCGCATCAACATGAGCTAGCTCTAACATCTCTTTTGCTAACGCTAAGGTAACTTCAATCAGGTCTTCAGGTCCGCCTCCTTCAAGGACTTCCAGTGATTCAGAAACTTCTAGTGCATTGCCCGCAGTTTTTCCAAGGACAGTTTCCATAGAAGTAATCAAGGCAACGGTTTTCATTCCTGAGTTCTCGCCTAGTTCAACCATAGTTTTAGCTAATTCTCGTGCATCGTTGAAATCAACCATGAAAGCGCCAGATCCAGTTTTCACATCTAGTACAAGGGATTCAGTTCCTTCAGCAATCTTTTTCGAAATGATCGAACTGGCTATAAGTGGAATTGAATCAACCGTATGAGTTACGTCCCTTAGTGCATAAAGACGTCTATCTGCAGGATTAATGTCTTCATTCGCAGCAGCAATAATTCCGCCAATTTCGCGAAGCTGTGTAAGCATTTGTTTTTCGCTTAGCGACGCGTTCCATCCTGTTATTGATTCCATTTTGTCCAAGGTTCCACCACCATGTCCAAGTCCACGGCCGGAAAGTTGTGGAACAGCTAAACCGTAGCTGGCTATTAAAGGCACGAGAATAAGTGAAACTTTGTCACCAACACCGCCAGTTGAATGTTTATCAACAGTAAATTTACCCACACTGTCAAGATCTAAAGTAACTCCCGAAGCGACCATTGCTTTTGTCCAGTTCGTTAGTTCATCAGTTTCCATGCCATTAAAGTAAATCGACATTGCTAGCGCGGCTGTTTGTTCGTCAGGTATATATCCACTTGAAAAATTACTAATAAACCAGTCGATTTGTTCTTTATCTAGAGTTCCGCCATTTCTTTTCGTCTGGATTATTTCTATAACATCCATAACTAGATAGTCCTGTCACGTTCATTTAGGTCTTCAACCGTAAAAGGATCTGCGAGAAGTTCGACAATGGATTTAGGACCTCCAGGCCCATCGACAACTAATTCTCTCCCACCAGCTTCAATGAGCAGTTGGCGGCAACGCCCGCATGGTGCCAGAGCTTCTCCTTCAGGGTTGGAGGCGACTGCTGCAACGAGTTTTCCAGCAGCTCTCCGATGCAAATCACTAACCATGCCACACTCAGCACAAAGAGTAAGTCCTATGGAAGCATTTTCGACATTGCAACCTGTAACTATTTCACCAGTTTGAGTGATCCCAGCCGCTCCAACAGGAAAATTAGAATATGGAGCGTAGGCCATTTTCGCAGCTTCTTTTGCTGCTGCACGGAGCATTTCCCAGTCAATTTTGTCATTTTCCATGAAAACATCCTGCCAGAATGATCACGATTTACATACACAGGGATATTTAAAGGCTTTAATTTCTAGTGAGGGTCACTCCAAAATGTGATGTCGTTGCAGCAGCTATCAAGAAAACCCATACGCAACATGCTCCTAGAAGATGAGCAGTTACGACTGCACTAGAGCTGACTTCAGTGAAAACATGGACTGCTCCTAGCAAGACATTAACTCCATATGCAGTCGCAGCTATATGTATAAGAATTTTTTCGTCTTTTGGGCGTGATCGTTTTTTTGCTTTAGATATAAGAAAGAAGAGAAAAATTATTCCTAATCCTGCTACGAATCTATGAAGGTAGTGAACAAATGTGTAGTGATCCGACAAATCTGGTTTGAAGTCATTGTTAACAAGAGGCCAACCTGAAAAGTACCTGTTATGAACGTAAGCTCCAAGTAAGAGTATTGCGTACGACCCCAAAGCTCCTATTGCTAGCAGTCGACTCCAGCCCTGGTTATCGATTGCTTTTGGATTTTCATTTTTATTCGTAGAAACAATCACTGTAATAATTGTCAGTAAAGCTATTACGACCATTGAGATTGCAAGATGTACTGCTACTAGATCTGATTCCAGATCCGATTTAACCACACTCCTACCAATTAACGCTTGGATAATTACTGCGAAAACTGCCGCGATCGATAAATTAAGAGCTATTCGATTATTCTGAATATTCCTTTTAATGCTTATTGCTGTAGACAAAATGAGGATTCCTACAATTGCAGCTACCCATCTATGAAGCCATTCCACAATCATGTGGTATTCACCGCGAGGTAGAAGGCCCCAAAGTAGCCCGTTTTCACATAAGGGCCATCTGTCCGAACATCCGTAGCCACTTCCGCTACCCCTTGTAAAACCCCCAATACCTATCAAAATAAAAGTTGCAAGAAGAGAAATTCTGGCGAGTTTATTTGTGGTATTCACATTTTGAGGTTACGAGAAACTTTGCTATTGGCAACCGTGATCTTTGACACGATGTTTTTAAGGTTCAATTATTGGCCAGAAAAGTGGAAAATCTGTGAGGGTTTCCCAGAAATTAAGAAATTTTTCAACATTTCCTTCAATGTCTATTCTTTTCTCTTCAAGAGCTTGTGTGATTGAATATTCTGTTGAAATTAGTTCTTCTAGGACGTCTCGTGAGGAAACGATTTCTAAATCTGTGGACCGAATTATTGGCCCGATTTTTGAATGCAGAGTGCCGTTTGACAGTTCGAGATATGCGTTTTCATTTGTATCTGAGAATGACCAATTAATTGTCATAGGACTTAGTTTCACAGCAGCATTGCCATTTACTTTTACAGCAAGGAAATCGAAGATTTGACCCAAAGTCATTCCTTTTGCAACTTCTAATCTTGGGCGTTGAAGTACGGGAACGTTTATACTTCCATTTCTCAATTCTTGGGCACCTGTCAGATATATGTCACGCCAAGGGCCAGACTCTGCCTGATAAGCAAGTTGCTCAAAGGCATCAGCCTGAAGTAATCGAACTGCTTCATTTTCAGGATTAGCGAAGACAGCATGTCTCAACACTTCAGCCACCCATTTGTAATCGCCTTCCTTAAAAGCTTTTTTTGCTTTTTCCAGAAGGTCTTCAATTCCGCCCATAAAATCGACATATCTTTTTCCAACTTCTACAGGTGTGTGGGGATCCAGACTAGATGGGTGACCATCGTAGAAACCTATGTATCTCTGGTAAACAGCTCTGACATTATGGCTGACAGTTCCGTAGTAACCGTGACACATAAAGTCATCCCAAAGTCCAGGAGGCAGAGTTACTTCTGCGGCAATCTCATTTGGCGTGTATCCAAGATTAGCTAGTCTCATTGCTTGGTCATGCAGCCATCTGTATAGATCCCTTTGTCTGGTCAAGTATCCTCTTACTGCATCTTTGCCCCAATGTGGCCAACCATGGCTGGCAAAAACCAAATTTGCTGAATCACCCCACCTTTCGAGTGCTTCGTCTATGTATTTGCTCCACTGAAGTGAGTCCCTGACTAAAGCGCCTCTTAAGGTGAGGATGTTGTGCATAGTGCCAGAGCAGTTTTCAGCCATGCATAGCGCCTTGTATTCAGGGAAAAAGAAATGCATTTCAGCTGGTGCTTCAGATTCAGGGGTTAGTTGGAATTCAATTTTCACTCCGTCAAGAGTTAGTTCCTGACCAGTTTCAGTAATTTCAATTGTGGGAGGCACTAAAGCCGAAGATCCAGTGGGTATCCCTTTTCCTAATCCCTGATCAACGTGTCCTTGTTCACTCCAGGGTAAAAGCATTCCAAATTGATATGTGGCTCGTCTTCCCATCACCGGTGCTGCAATTACATTCTCTGCTACTGCTTCACGAAGAAAGCCTTCAGGTGCAACAATAGGAATGTTTTCTTCTTCAATGCGAGAACGTTCGAGCATTCCAAGTATTCCTCCATAATGATCGAGGTGGGAATGTGTATATATAACAGCACTTATTTCACTAAATCCGAGATTTTCAGTAACTAACTCATAAGCGGCCGCAGCTGTTTCAGCGGTTGTTAAAGGGTCTATGACAATCCAACCTGTGTTTCCACGAATGAAAGTTGCATTGGATGTATCAAAACCACGAACTTGGTAAAAATCTTCACAAATTTCGTAAAGTCCGTGCTGGGCATTTAAGCCTGCTTGACGCCATAAAGATGGGTTTACAGTCTCAGGAGATTCTCCTTTTACAAAATTTGATTTTGATAGATCCCATGAGATTGGCTGCCAGGCATTTGGTTCATGTTTCTCGATAACGGGGTTCTCACGGGTGGCGATAAAACCTCTAGCAACATTAGCTGCATCGGTTCCATCATCGACAGGAAGGCTTTTTGCAAAATCTTTATTTTTACTTTTTGTGTATTTAGTTGCTTTTTTAGGCTGTCGAAGGCTGTCTTGCATAATCTGATTCTGCTTTGGTTGTTACTCAATGGGCTTGTAGACGCTTTGCTCGATTTCTTCATCGCTGTATCGAGCCAGTTCAAATCTTCCAACCACAAAATGGTGAACCTCGTCAGGGCCATCGGCAAGTCGAAGGGTTCTTTGCCCTGTATACATACCAGCTAAAGGAGTCCATTGAGAAATGCCAGTAGCACCATGAATTTGAATTGCTTCATCAATAATTTTGCATACTTTTTCTGGAACCATTGCCTTAACAGCGCTAACCCAAATACGAGCTTCTGCATTACCCATGGTGTCCATTGCTTTGGCGGCTCTTAATACCATCAGACGACAGGCTTCAATCTCAATTCTTGCACGTGAGATCAGTTCGACATTCTTTCCTAATTGGGCAATTTTTTTACCAAATGCTTCTCTTGACAATCCTCTTTTAGCCATCAGCTCTAAAGCTTTTTCTGCAGCGCCAATTGATCTCATACAATGATGTATTCGACCAGGACCTAGTCTCAATTGGGAGATTTCAAATCCTCGTCCCTCGCCTAGCAAAATATTTTCTTTTGGTACCCTCACATTGTCTAGGTGAATATGCATATGACCGTGAGGAGCGTCGTCTTGCCCAAAAACATGCATTGGTCCAAGGATGTTTACACCCGGTGTATCCATAGGAACGAGAATCTGTGATTGACGTCGGTGGGGGGGGCCGTCTGGATTTGTTTGGACCATACAAATCATTATTTTGCAACGAGGATCACCTGCTCCAGAAATGTAGTATTTCTCGCCATTTATTACCCACTCGTCACCATCTAGAACAGCTTGAGTTGCAATATTTTTTGCATCGGATGAAGCAAGACCAGGTTCAGTCATGCCGAAACATGATCTAATTTCGCCGTTGAGTAATGGAGTTAACCATTTTTCTTTTTGTTCTGGTGTACCAACTCGTTCAAGCACTTCCATATTCCCTGTGTCTGGGGCACTGCAATTTAGAGATTCAGAAGCTAAAGGGTTTCTTCCTAGTTCAGCTGCTATGTACGCATAATCTAAATTGGAAAGACCTTGCCCTGTTTCGTCATCTGGCAAGAAAAAATTCCACAATCCATTGGAACGAGCTTTTTCTTTAACACTTTCTAAAAGTTCCAATTGTTCTTTTGTATAAGACCAACGGTCTTCTCTATCTTCTCCGAGTTCATAAAACTTTTCGGTAATGGGTTCTACTTCTTCGGAAATGAATTTCTTAACTGCATCGTAAAGAGGTCGAGCAGTATCAGACATTGCAAGATTTAAAGAATCATCACTGGGATCGTCTACGTGCATACCTGAACCAATAGCCATTTTTTTCCTTTTCTCAAGACTTAGATGTTTTAGGAGTCGTTGGAATGTCTAGCAGAAGTTAAAGACTTTTGCGATTTCAAAGCAAACTTTAAATCCATAAATATAAGTGTAACACAGGTTATGTGTTACACTTATACATGGCTAATCTTACGCTAGCAATAGATGACGACCTACTTAGAAGGGCGAGAGTAAGAGCTGCCGAACAGGGAACATCCGTAAATGCAGTAGTAAGGGAGTTGATTGAGGGTTATTCCTCATCAGATAGAGCAGAAAATGCTCGTAAAAGGCTCGTTGCTCTTTCAATTACCTCTGCTTCTTCCTCATAATTTTGTAGAGGTAAAAATATGACTAAAAGAATTTTTATCGATGATTCAATTCTGTGCAAACTTTTTGATGATAATTCACCTGTCGAGCAGGCTGCAGCTCGAAATCTGATAGGTGATGTTGAAAACTCGACCATAGTTACTTCCGCTTTATCATTAGCAAATTTCTACGAAGAAGTAACTATTAGATTTACTCGAAGTCTAGAACCCGTAACTGCTAAATTAGCTGTCAATGACCTGACAGAGTTGACGGTTGTTCAACTTGACTCTGATCTAGTACTTGCAGCAACAGAAATTCAAACCAGTTTTGGTGTATCAATGTCAGAGGCTATAACAGTTGAAGCTGCATTAACTTCTGGATGCGATTTCATCGTGACAGAAGTCTTTGAGAAAAAAGACAGTGTTAAAGGGATACAGATAGAAAGACTAAAAAATATGATAACCGCTGGGGAGAGTACGAATGATTGAAATTCAAGGGTTAAAAGAATATGAGATCGATGTCAGAGGGGTCAACATTCACGTCGCTGAAGCAGGGGAAGGGCCTATGGTTCTTTTCATTCATGGTTTTCCGGAATCCTGGTATTCCTGGCGACATCAGTTATCCGCTGTATCTTTAGCCGGTTACAGGGCAGTGGCGATTGATGTTCGTGGGTACGGTCAATCTTTTGCCCCAGAAGCTATTGATGAGTACCGCTTAATTCACCTTGCCGGAGACTGTGTGGGGGTTGTGCAAACTTTAGGTGAAGAGAGTTCGTTAATTGTCGGTCACGATTGGGGCTCTCCAATAGCTTCAGCTGCCGCATGTTTTAGGCCAGACATTTTTAAAGGAGTTGCTTTAATTTCCGTTCCATATACCCCACGTGGAGATAGCAAACCTTCAGACTTTTTTAAGTTACTTGGTGGCGAAGAAGAGTTTTACATCGAATATTTTCAGGAACCCGGAAGAGCTGAAGCAGAGATAGCTGAAAATCCCGCTGAATGGCTTGAAGGTTTTTATTTCACCGCTTCTGGGGACGCTCCTCCTCTTCTAGAAAATGAGATCGGAATGGGATTTATATCTCCTGGAGGGAAATTGAGAGACCGTTTGAAATTACCTAAGAGTCCCCTTCCGTGGCTTTCAAAAGAAGATTTGGATTTTTATGTAAAACAATTTGAAAAATCAGGTTTTACCGGGCCGCTAAATCGTTATAGATGTGTTGATCTTGACTGGAGTGATCTACGAGTCCATCATGAATCACCATTAACCCAACCGTCGATTTATATAGGCGGTGAGAAGGATGGGCCGACGATTCTGGGGGGAGGAAGCATCGCTAGGTTCCCTGAAACCCTTCCAAATCTTGTCAATTCAGTAGTTTTGCCAAATGTTGGACATTGGATTCAACAAGAGGATCCTGACTCGACTAACTCTTTATTATTAGATTTTTTTGACACTTTTAGTTTTGGAAAGTGAAACAGATGGCGTCTAAGGTTTTTTTATGAAAGCGGAAAACAGAGGAAAGTTAACTAGATCCCTTGCCTTGAGACATGTTTTCGCTCTTTCGACCGGAGCCATGCTTTCATCCGGATTGTTTCTTCTTCCAGGGTTGGCTGCAGCAAAAGCTGGCCCATCATCCATTTTGGCTTATCTTGTAGCTGGGCTTTTAGCTGTTCCAGCAATGCTAAGTGTTGCAGAATTATCATCCGCTCTACCAAAAGCTGGAGGAGCTTACTATTTCTTAGAAAGGGCATTAGGACCTTCTATAGGAACCATCGCAGGAATTGGAACTTGGCTTTCTCTAGTTCTGAAAGATGCCTTTGCTCTTGTAGGAATGAGCGCTTATTTGGTTCTGATTTTTGATTTAGACGGGAAAGCGGTGTCAATAGCATTAGTTGCTTTTTTCACTTTGATCAACGTAATCGGATCAAAAGTAAGTGGTTCAATACAATTATTTTTAGTCGTTTTTGTACTCACTGTCATGGTTTGGTTTCTGAGTGAAGGGCTTTTCGAAACCCAAAAACAAGGCATCGAGAAATCAAATCTAGACCCATTTTTCACTCAGGGATTTTCTGGATTTGTTTCGGTAATAGGTTTAGTTTTCGTCTCCTATGGAGGCTTGACAAAAGTTGCAAGCGCTGCAGAAGAAGTTGACGACCCTTCATTGAAGATTCCCTTAGGAATGTCACTTTCGTTGTTTACTGCAACTGTTTTGTACACCCTTGGTGCTTTAGTGGCAGTAGCACTTCTGCCACCTGACCTTTTGCATGAAGATCTGGCGCCCATACACTCTGCAGCTGAGTCAGTTCTTCCATCCGCGGGTGTAGCACTTGTGGTTTTAGCTGCATTAGCTGCATTTGCATCAGCCGTGAATGCTGGGATCTTGGCTGCTGCGAGATATCCAATGGCTATGGCTCGCGATGGCCTGCTCCCTGAAATAGCGGGAAGACTAAGTCGTTATGGAACCCCAGCGTTTGGTGTCATAGCCACAGGGGTTGCTATAGCTTTAGTTGTTTTACTTCTTGACGCAGAATCAATTGCAAAACTTGCAAGTGCTTTTGTTTTGTTAACACTAGGTTTGTTGAATATTGCGGTCCTCGTATTGAGGGCTTCACATATTCGATCCTATGCACCAGCATTCAAGGCGCCTTTCTATCCATTAACACAGTTTGCCGGAATAGCCATTTCTATATTTTTGATTTCTCAGCTAGGGTTGACAGCTTTTCTTTTTGTGCTTCTTGTTTTTATTACAGGTTGGACATGGCACCGTCTCTATGCAACTGGAAAGAGTAAAAGAGCAGGTGCTATTAGACAGGTTTTTGAAAGATGGGGAGCGGATGCTGATCCCGAACTGGATCGGGAAATGAGCGCTGCAATGGCCGGTCACGGTTTAAGAACTGGTGATGATTATCCCGGATTGATTGCTCGAGCGGGAGTGTTGAGTGTTCCAGCGGGAACAACGATTACAGAAGCAGCTGATAGAGCTGCCATAGTTCTTTCTGATCTAATTGGATTGACAGGGGAGAAAGTAACAGAACAGTTTTTGGAAACCGGTTCTTTGTGGATCCAACCCTCTGAACAACACCCCACTGCAACTCCAGTTGCATTATTTGATGCCATTGATGAAGACCAGCTTGTCATAGTAAGAGCATCAGAGGGTATCCGTATTCCTGCATCATGGGGAGGTTCAGGCGAATGGGTTAATGCATTGTTTTTTCTTGCTGGAACTACTGGCAACCCAGGTCGTTCTTTAAGAGTGGCAGGAGAACTAGCCAGTCATCTTCATACGGGTGCGAAACTTATAGGCCTATCTCAGACCGAGGCAGAAGTAAAATCAGCTCTTTTGCCCGAAATGACATTTCGTCAGTACACACTTCTTCCCGAAGGAAAAGATTCAGCAATTATCGGTTCTAAGATTACAGACCTTAATCTCGTAGATGATGTTGAAGTAGTTTCCCTGCACAGGGAAGGCATCCTTATCGATTTTGACATTGAGACAATATTAGAAGCTGATGATCAAGTAACCCTTTTAGGGCCTTCCGATAAAATGCCCTCATTAGGTGAACCTTTGCCAGTTAAAGAGCAAATCTAGTGAATCTGGAAGAAGTTTAAATTTATGTTTTCGGTTGATGTACGTTCTCGCCTTGATAGCGATGTAAAACAAATTGAGTTAGAAGCCTGGATCGAAAATCAGCTACCTCTTTTGCTTGAACAAAACTCTGCGATCGCTTTTGAAGGAGCAGAACTTCTTGGTTGCAGACCATTAGGTATCCGAGTTTCAGAAAAAAGTTTTACGCTCATTCCTTCCAACGGACACATAAAAATGAATAAGGGTCTGGACAATGCAGCAGTAGTTGTTGATATGGATGAGATCTCTTTTTCTGATTTAGTGCAAGATATTCAGACTCCCCAATCTCTAGCCACAGCTAAAGTTATTGACTTACCTTTAAGGGATCATTTTAGGTTTTTAAAATGGTGGCCTGTCATCAGAGCAATTATTGACGGCAGACCTGTTCATAAGCCAGGAGATATCGACTTTGTAGAGCAAGATGGAAGTCCTCTAGACCTCAATAGATCCTTCACACTGGAAGATTCCAACAAAGACATTTCTTGGTTTTTATCACAAACTGGGTTCTTGCACCTTGAAGGATGGTGGAGCCAGGATTTAATGCATGAAATTTATACAGATATTGACAACAGCATAAAAAAATACCAAAGAGGTGATGGTAGATCATGGTGGGCGAAGACAAAAGATGGAAAAGATCATTGTGTTCGTCTTCAGTATTTCCAAGAGCATTCAGAAACTGTCAAGAAACTGCTGAATGATGGAAAACACAAAAGGATTGCATCGTTACCAGGAGATGGTCATACTCTCGAGTGGAATGGGAGTAATCAGCAGAATGTAATTGAAGCTTTGGTTAAACCTATTGGAATCGTGGAAGGTATTTCTGATCTTCCTTGGCATAAGGATTGCAGTCTCGGAAGACATTCATACGATTGTTCTTCAATTACAGTTGGCATATCAGTAACAGGAGCTGATGATAAATCAGGTCAATTAGCTGTGGTTGCTGGATCGCATCGTGCCAATTTACAACCGAATTTTATCCACCCGTATCTAGATTTACCTGTGGTTGCCTTACCCACAAAAACAGGTGATGTAACAGTTCATTTGTCATGCACACTCCATATGAGTCATCCTCCTATAGAAAGAGAAAGACGTGTTATGTATACAAGTTTTTCTCTACCAAACAAGAGTGAAAAAGTTGGTGTAGATCGGATTTCAAAAGTTCGTGAAGAGGCCTATATGAAAGTCAGTCAAGCACCAGCAAAATAGGTCAATCTCCCCTCAATAAGTGAGCGATCAACATTGCACTCTTACTTGTTTTATTACTTCTTGTTTCCGAAAGGTCAGCTGAACCCATTAGACGACGACTTGTGCGGACCCCTAACCAACGTAAGGGTTCCGGTTCCCAACGTCTTGATACAGCTCCCACCCAGGGGAGGGTGACTCTATCAGTATCGTGTTCAAGAATTAATTCTGACATCGTCCTACCTGCAAGATTTGCTGCAGCGACTCCTTCGCCTACATATCCGCCAAGCACTCCTAAGCCAGTACGAGAATCAAAATGCAAACCAGGAAGCCAGTTTCTTGGAATTGCGAGCACACCACCCCAGTGGTGTGTGATTTTTGAGTCTCTAAGAATGGGAAGTAAATCAATCAAAGTTTTATGAATAGATTCCTGTGATTTGTCATTTGCTTCAATGTTTTCCTTAATTTTTGAACCATACAAATATGGTGGTGTTCCTTGGGCGCCAAAAGCAATGCGGTTATCTTCAGTTAGTTGACCATAAATAACTATGTATCTTTCGTCGGCAAATGTAGGTCTATTAGCTAATCCGATTTCAGCAATTAATTTCTCGTTGAGAGGTTCCGTGGCGATCATTCTCGAATAAACAGGTAGAAGATCGAGTTTGTGCCCTTTCAAATTTCTGGTGTACGCCTCTGTTGCTTGAACGATTACCTCCGCTTTCACCAATCCCCGATCTGTAAGTACTTTGTTTTGATCAATTTTTATGGCTCTAGTCGATTCGACAATTTCACCTCCCAGATTTTCGACTGTTTTTGCTAGTCCCCTGACTAAACGCGCAGGATCAATTGTCGCAGAAGGAGCAAAGAAAATTCCGCTTACTACTTTCGAGGCATTTAGTTGAGTGATTGTCTCCTCACGATTTAGAAGGCGTATTACATCCTCTCCGTAACCATTAATACGTGCAGATTTAATTTGGTCGATCTGTCTTTTTGCTTGTGGCTGGTTTCGAGCCACTTTTATAAATCCACTTTTAATAAATCCGCAATTAATGTTCTCTTTGGCCACGACTCTGCCAACTTCATCTACAGCATCGAACATTTCTGCTTCGAGTCTCTTTGCTTCGCTAATTGATGATTTTTTGGCATACTTCTCAGCTGAACCCGCTAAAGCACCTTCGCACCATCCTCCATTACGGCCCGATGCACCAAATCCGCAATATTCACTTTCGATGACAAGAACTTTTATATCTGGTTTGTAATTCAGTAAATAATAGGCAGTCCAGAGACCACTAAAACCACCGCCGACAATTGCAACATCTACTGAAATATCGCTTTCGAGCGAAGGTCGTCTATGAATAGGCTCATTGAGAGTGTCTAGCCAAAGAGACTGGGGCTGCTGTTGCGTAGATGAAGAAAGCATTTCTATATGCAACTCTAGATTATAAAAAATAGCAAGTGATTCGCTTTAAAGCAGCTAGCGCAAAGACAGTTATATAGATAGCCTGATGTTGGTACACAGAACTAGAGGAATACATGCTCCCCGCTTTATTACATGCCTTTTCTAAACCAACTTCAGAAAACTTTAAAACTTTAGTTCGTTCTGAAGGAGTAAGAGTATGGGATGAAAATGGCAAGGAATATATAGACGGACTTGGTGGACTATGGTACTGCCAAGTAGGTCATAGCAGACCAGAGTTGATTGATGCGATTACAGAACAGTTAAAAAAACTTAGTTCGTATCACACATTTGCTCCTATGGGTAGTGATGTATCAGATGCAGCGGCAGAAAGAATTCGTTCCGTTTCACCATTCCCAGATGGAAGGGTTTTTCTTTGTTGTTCAGGTTCTGAATCGGTGGATTCAGCGATCAAACTATTACGAAAGGTGCCTATTCTAAAAAAACAACCTGAGCGACAAATCATTCTTAGACGCGGTCGCGGTTATCACGGCGTAAATATTGGCGGTACTACTATGCAAGGCATTCCAGCAAACCGAGAAGGTTGGGGTGATCTTTTACCTAATGTAATTGAAATAGATCCGACCAATATTGAGGATGCAGCCTCAATATTTGTCGAACATGGCGACCGAATAGCTGGGGTTGTAACCGAACCAGTGCAAGGAGCGGGGGGTGTTTTTCCACCAGAGCCTGGCTATTTGGAAGGTTTAAGGCGCTTATGTGATGACCACCAAGCATTACTTGTATTTGATGAAGTAATTACCGGTTTCGGTCGAACTGGCAATTGGTTTGCTTCCGACACCTATGAGGTCAAACCTGATCTCATAACTTTCGCAAAAGGAGTTACAAGCGGCTATCAGCCTCTAGGTGGAGTGATAATCAACAGGAAAGTGTGTGATGTTCTTGAATCAGATCCGGATTTCACATTTATGCATGGTTATACCTATAGCGGACATCCCGCAGCATCCGCTGCTGCCATAGCCAACATCAACATCATTGAAGATGAAGGTTTAGTCCAGAGATCAAAAGAAATTGGAGACAGAATCTTTAGGGGTCTCGAAGCCTTACGGGAAGATGGTGTTGTTAGTGAAGTGAGAGGAGTTGGAGCTATTTGGGCTGCGCAGGTAGCCAATGCTTCAACAGAACAAGGGCTAGAGATACGCGACAAAATGACAGAAATGGGGGTTATCTGTCGAGCAATTAATGGAGCGTTAGCATTTTGCCCTCCACTAGTCATTGAAGAAAACGACATTGATCTAATAATTGATACTGCAGCAAAAGCAATTGAAGAAGTGATTGTTAAATGACACGTCCACCAATCAGGACTCTTGAACTTTCCGGAACTCCTGAAGCTATAGGACATGGGCATGGAAAGGTTTTTGCTGATGAAATTCGTGCATACACCAAAGACAGAGTTCAAATAGTTGCCTCTGGGTTGTGGTCGGGTGGTTCAATTTCTGAAAATGAAGTGATTGAACTTGCGGAATCTATGCTGCCGGCCCATCAACAATTTGACGAAGATTTATATGCCGAGATGCTAGCGCTTGCAAATGCTGCTGGGATCACACCGGCAGAAGCGGTAATTGTTGGAGGTTTTACAGATTTTGTTGATGTTGTGAGAGCGACGATAGGTGGAGAAACACCTGGAGAACTGCAAGAAGATGACTGCACCGCAGTGCTAATTCCTAACTCTCGAGCTGATGGATCGGGATTTCTGGCCCAGACCTGGGATATGCACGACTCAGCAACCGACCACGTAATTCTGTTAAAAATTAAACCTGTTGATCAACCCGAGAGTTTAATTTTTACCACGACTGGTTGTATCGGCCAGTTAGGAATGAATGAACAAGGTGTTGCAATAGGGATTAACAATCTCACTTGTCTAGATGGAAAACCCGGTGTTGTTTGGACTTCAGTAGTGAGAGGCATGTTGAAAGCAGAAAAATCAGCCGAAGCCCTGGAAGTGCTTCTTAATGCTGAACTCGCAGGTGCCCATAACTATCTGATTCTTGATGCTCTAGGAGATGGTTACAACATCGAAGCCATGCCATCTGTTCGTCCTGTAGAGGTACTTACTTCTGGGGCAATAGTTCATACCAACCACACAATCGACTCCGAAGCTACAGCAGTTCAAGCCAACAGAGAAGATGTTCTCTTAAAAGATTCAGTACTACGTTTAGAAAAAGCCAAAGAGATCTTGCAAGAAGGAACGATTGATTCTGATCGCTTGATTTCACTCACTAGAGATGAAGAAGCAATTTGTCGTACAGCGACAGAGCCTTATCATATAGAATCCAGCGGAGCAGCAATTATGAGACCCGCCACTTTAGATTTTTGGGCTTGTTGGGGAAGGCCAGCTGAAAATGAATACCAACTTGTGGATTGGTTTCATGAATAGCGCTTCTTTTATCCTTACTGGTGAAGTTTCGGGGCTTAGATACATGAATCCATCAATTGAGTGGGCTATAGACATGGAACAGTTAGAACTATCCTCATTTCCTACTTCAGACCC
>DBFL01000074.1 GCA_002294285.1 Candidatus Neomicrothrix sp. UBA881 | reverse complement strand
CGATCTTCATCGGTTGCAAGATAAAGTTCGTCTACTTTTTTGAGAGCTTTTTTTAATTGCGCTACTTGTTTTTTACTATTTGGACTAACCGCGTATAAAGGTTCAAATCCGTTATATACGTCTATCCCTAATTTTCCAAAACGTTCTTTTTTGTCTTCTGGTACATCTTTAGGGCTTACCAAGTCACGTATATGACCTACAGAAGAGTCGACAATATATCCATCACCTAAATACTTTTCTATAGTTTTAGCTTTTGCTGGGGATTCAACGATTACTAATGCTGTCACGACATCTACTTTGTTCACATTCAAACACTGGTTGTCAAGTACTTCCAGTTAATTAGATTGATCAACTTCTTCATTTTCCTCAAGAAAACTAACCTCTTGGTCAACGACTTTGACACTTCTTAGAAAGAATACTCCCACAATTGCAGCTAATACCGAAGCTACAAGAATTCCTATCTTTGATTCATCTTGTAAAAGAACATTGTCATAAGCAAGTGATGTAATAAACATAGAAACAGTAAACCCGATACCTGAAAGAGCTGAAATACCCAAAATATGACGAAAATTCGAGCCTATAGGCAATTCTGAAATTTTTGATTTGACTGCTACAAAAGTAAATAATGTAACGCCAGCTATTTTTCCAAAAACTAAACCAAATAAAACTCCCCTGGTCACACCCGAGGATGCGGCATCTGACAAGGAATCGAAGCTTATTTCTACACCAGCATTTGCTAGAGCAAAAATGGGAACTATTAAGAAACCAGTAAGGGGATGAAGTAAATTTTCAAAACGTTCAGTGACAGGTACTGACGCATTCAGATGAAATGTAGCTTTTCTAAATCCCGAAAAATCTGACTGATCCTGCATAGCTGGTTGAACTGCTTCAGATAAAGCATTTTTATCACTAATAAGAGCTGTAGCTGGAGCTAAAAGGCCCATTATGACACCTGCTATTGTGGAATGAACTCCAGATTCGAAAAGTGAGTACCAGAGAATAACTCCTAAGGCTATGTATGCCGGCGTATATCTAACATTTAGTTTTTTGAAAATGATGACTCCAAAAACTGATATTGCAGCAACAATTAACCATTCAGAAGCAAGCTCTTCAGTGTAAAAAAAGGCGATAACAAGTATCCCTCCTATGTCATCAACTATCGCAAGAGTCAAAAGAAAAATTTTCATTGCACTTGGAACTCTTTTACCTAGGAGAGAAACCACTCCAATTGCGAATGCGATATCTGTCGCCATTGGTATGCCCCATCCATCGGAAGCTTCTCCAGAAGAATTAAACACGTAAAAAATAAACGCAGGTACAACCATTCCCCCCACTGCAGCAATCATTGGCAATAAAGCATCACGGAATTTTTTTAGATGGCCTGTAATCATCTCGCGCTTTATTTCTAGTCCGACAACAAAAAAGAAGAGAACCATTAACACATCATTTACAAACTGGCCTAATGTAAGCGGATGTCCATGGTGCTCTAGAGAAATTGAGTCTCCTAGGGAGATATTTACCTCAGTTCCCCAAAGTTCGTTATAACTGTCTGACCAGGGAGAATTAGCCCAAATAAGAGCAACCAAAGCAGCAAAAACCAAAAGGATACCACTCGAAGCTTCAATCCCTAAAAATCTCATAACAGGACGTCCGATGGTCTTGGCTAACCGTCGATTACTACCAAGCCATGTATTTTCAGAAATAATTTTCTTAGTGCCCATAATTTTCCAAAACTCACTTAATTAGCCAGATATTCAACTTCCTAAGAAACTGGCATTAACTATTTTACTACAGCCTTTGCAATTAAGAATTTTTACCACTCTGACTGTTGATAGTCATATGAACTACCGTACCTTCTGAGCTAGATTCAATTTCCAATCCATCTGACATTTCGCGCATTATTGTAAGGCCCAAACCTCTTTCATGTTCCAAACGTTCGGGACTCTCCGTAGGCGGTAAATCTGGAACCATGTCAATTTCAAAACCTTTTGCTTTGTCCATAACCTTAACTTCAATTGCTGAATCAGTTAATTTACACAAAATTGTAAGGCGTTCTGCTACAGAGTTCTTTTCCTGTGCTCGAATCGCGTTTGTTAGAGCCTCTGAAACTACGAGACGTAAATCTGAAATACGTGCTGCACTCAAACCCGGATTTGTAGCTGCTAAAGAACCAACGACTGCTCGTACTAGTTGAACATAATCAACTCTTACTGGGATATTTAACTCTATTTCTTGAGTCACCTTAAACCCCAAATATTCCTAATTAAGCTCACGTCGAAGTTTCATATTGAAAATTTGATCCAATTCACAAAGTTCAAAAACCTTCTGTAATTCGTCATTAAGGCCTACTAAAAGTAAATCTCCTTCATGAGAACGCACACGTCTTAACCCGCCAATGATTGCACCAAGACCCGCCGAATCTATAAAAGTCAAACCTGAAAGGTCAAGAACTAAGAAATTGTTTCCTTTTGAAACCTCTTGCACTACTGATTGTCTAAGTACTGGGGCACCGGCCATATCCAAATCCCCAATCAAATCAAGAAAAACATTTTTCCCTGTTTCAGAACGGTGAATTTCAAGATTCATCTTTCTCCCAAAAAATACTTCCTATAACACGCTAGAGCCCATTAACCGCTTTTATCTGTATCGCTCTTCAAAATTCTTTGCAATGGATCTAAGATTATTTCGTGGAAGCTGCTTTTTTTGATTTAGATAAAACAGTAATTGCAAAGACTTCACTAATTGCCTATGCACCTACCTTAAGAAAAACCGGCTACTTAAGTATCCCAATGGCATTACGAACTGCATGGGGTCACTTATTGTTCAAATTTTTTGGAGCTGATGAAGAAAGTCTTGAGAAAGCAAGAAAAACAGCGCTCCGTCTGGCAACAGGTTTGAATCAACAAGCGATGAGAAGACTTGTAAGAGATAATTTGACTGAAGTAATCGAACCAATTGTTTACGATGATGCAATCGACTTAATTGAAGAACATAAACAAAAAGGGCACTTACTCGTACTTATTTCTGCAAGTCCGACAGAGATTGTTGAACCATTGGCTGAACATTTAAACATCGACGATTTTATCGCTACCACACCAGTTGTCGACTCTCAAGGTCGCTATACGGGAGAAGTAGAATTTTACGCTGCAGGCTCTAATAAAGCAGAGGCAATAATTGATTTAGCCGAAGAAAAAGATATCTCACTTGAAAACTCTTGGGCATACTCAGATTCTTCAACTGATATTCCGATGCTGGAGTTGGTAGGTAATCCAGTAGCTGTAAACCCAGATCGAGAACTAAAAAAAGAAGCAGAAGAAAGAAACTGGCCAATTTTAGAGTTTGTAAGACCCATCGCTTTAGGAGAACGTATTCCTCTGAACCGTAGATGGATTGCTGTCACAATTCTAACTTTTCTTTTAGGTGCAGGGATCGTTAAAACATTTAAACGGTTTCGTTCTATCAATTGAAATTAGATTGAACGAACTTTACGAATCGCCACTGAAATAAGTGCTCCTAGCGCCAACAACATCAAAAACTTCTTCATAAAAGAATGATACGTGAGTATGAAGGCTAATCACATACGCAAAGAATCAAATTGTTTTTACTATTTTCGGTGAATGGATAGTATTTTGACTCGTATCCAATACGGTCATTTATGGAGGTGTCCGAGTACCTGGTGGGCTCCCCCGCCTTCAAAGCGGGTGGGACGGGCGATCCCCGTCCGGCGGGTTCGATTCCCGTCCACCTCCGCCAAATTGTTTTTATACAGCTAAAAGATCCCGAGCACCTGTGTCGCTACTTGGGTGACGCAACTTGGACATAGCACGAGCTTCAATTTGGCGAATTCTCTCTCTAGTTAGATCAAAATGTTCTCCTACTTCCTCAAGAGTTCGTGGTTCACCTCGATCTAGACCAAAACGGAGTTTTAAAATCTCTCTTTCTCTCTCATCTAAAGGAGAGAGAAGACGAGAAATTTCTTCAGGTAGAAGTGCAGTGGCTGCAGTTTCAAATGGTGATTCAGCTGAACGATCCTCCACTACATCACCCAACTCGGCATCTCCGTCTTCGCGTAATGGTTCGCTGAGGGAGAGTGGTTCAGCAGCAAATCGAAGAGCTTCCGTGACTTTGTCTTCTGGCATTTCAACCTCAGCTGATAATTCCGCTAATGTTGCTTGTCTGCCGAATTTTATTTCGAGACGTGAACGAGCCTTTTGAAGACGAGCAAGGGTATCTCCTGCGTGAACAGGCAAACGAATAGTTCGCCCCGTATTAGCAATACCTCTTGTTATGGCCTGTCTTATCCACCAAGTTGCATAAGTGGAGAATTTAAATCCTTTACGCCAGTCAAATTTCTCGACAGCGTGCATTAAACCTAGATTACCTTCTTGAATTAAATCTAAAAGAGGCAAGCCTGAAGCTTGATATTTTTTAGCGATAGAAACTACAAGCCTAAGATTGGACTGAACAAAAGTCCGCTCTGCTTTTGAACCACGCCGGATTGTTACCTTTAATTTTCTGAGTTCAGCTGGACTCAATTTTGGTCCTTTTGCCTCTTTCTCAGCTTCTGCTTTAACACCTTCTTCAATTTTTTTGGCTAGTTCTACTTCGCCTTCTTTGGTTAGCAGTGGATATTGGCCTATATCTGTTAAGTAAAGTCGAACTAAATCTTCCTCATCTCGATCGACTCTTTCTTTAGCCACGTGCAATCCCCTAATAAATTTAATGCAACCTTTTCGCGCGCCACCTTATCGATGCTCTGGCAAACAACAAACAAAAATTTAATGGTTCTATAAAATTTAGGAAAACTTTAACCTTTGTAACGGTTTACAAGCGGCAAACGTCGATCTCGACCAAAACCTTTTTTTGTAACTCTGACTCCTGGGGGATTTTGTCGTCTCTTGTATTCAGACCTATCAACTAATTTAACAATCTCTTCAACTATCTCTGAATCGTAACCATCTTCTACCAATTCAATTCTGGTCCGATCCCCTTCGATGTAAGACTCGAGAAGAGGATCTAGAACATCATAAGGAGGCAAACTTTGATCATCACGTTGATCCGGTCGAAGCTCTGCAGATGGCGGTTTATCAATAATTGAGGTGGGAATAATTTCATTTTCTGAAGTTTCATTTCGCCAACGAGCTAATTCATACACCTTGGTCTTATAAATGTCTTTTATCACTGCGTAAGCGCCGGCTGTGTCACCGTATAAAGTCGAGTAACCAACTGCCGCCTCGCTTTTGTTTCCTGTGGTTAATACCAGCCAGTTGTTAGCATTTGCGAATGCCATCAATAAAACTCCACGAATCCTAGATTGCAAATTCTCATCCGTTACTCCGCTCAACTCCTTATCAAGATTGAGTATCCATTGTTCCGAGAATGACGAATGAATCTCGCTTATCGGAAAAACAATTGAAGATATTCCTAAATTTTCAACCAATTGTTGAGCATCCTTTAAAGAGTGATCACTCGAATAGCGCGATGGCATCATTACAGCAGTCACATTATCGGGTCCCAATGAATCAGAAGCAATAGTTGCTACCAGAGCTGAATCGATACCTCCAGAGAGACCCAGACATATTTTTTGAAAGCCAGTTTTTAAAACATAATCTCTAGTTGCTGTAACCAAAGCTAGATAAAGTTCTTCGTTATTTGCTAAAACAGGTGAAATTGGGGGTTGAAGATTTCCTTCATGGCTTTTCGGCGGAGAAACATCCACTATCGACAAAGAGTTTTGGGTTCCCTTCGTATCATCAACCAAAATATCTGATATCACTAGCGACTCGTAAAAACTCGGAGACCTTGAAATCACTACTCCTTGTGAGTTAGTTATGAATGAACCACCATCGAAAACAAGCTCATCTTGACCCCCCACTAAATTCACATATGCAACAGGAACATTAGATTTCTGTGCAATCTCATTTACAAGAACTTCTCTTTCTTGTTGCTTTCCTTGATGAAACGGAGAACCATTAATTGCAACAATTATTTCAGCTCCTCCATTAACAAGCTTGTCGACCGGTCCATTTACAACCCACAAGTCTTCACAAATCACAAAACCTATTTTTGTTCCCCCTATAGAAAAAAGGTTTAACTCATCTGAACCTGATGAAAAATTTCTTACTTCATCAAAAACTTCAACGTTTGGTAGATTTTGTTTTCTATAACGTCCTACTATTTCTCCCTTTTGGCAAATAGCTACTGAGTTATAAACACCGTCATCATCTGAGTCGGCATAACCTATAGCCAAAACACAGTTACCAGACATAGAAGCAACAGTTTTTAGTGCTTCTAGATTATCTGCAACAAATCCTGGTTTTAATAACAAATCTTCAAGTGGATACCCAGTCAAAGACATTTCACCAAACACTGCTAGATCGCAATGCTCAACCTTTTCGATATGACTGCGGATCAGTTCAACATTACCTTCCAAATCTCCTACTACAGGATTGATCTGGGCGATAGCCAAACGTACTGTTCTCATATAACAAGCGTACAGAAAGCAAGTAACAGCACTTAAAAAGTTTCAAGATAAAAATGTTTTGAAATGGGTTAGTTTGTTGTAACTATCTCATCCGTTAACTGTTCAAGATTTTCGTTGTTCAAACCTTCAATTATTTGATTTACTGCTTCTTCTGCTACCCGATCTACAAGTTCAGAAAATTCTTCTTTTATCAATTCTTCAAAAGTTGCTTTAATCATCTCTTTAATGAGGTTTACCGTTAAATCATCTGCTTGAACAATTTCATCACTAACGGTTTCTAAATCTTGCAAATCTCCAATTGATTCAACTAAGACGTTTAAAATTTCCCCAATTTCAAGGAGTATTTCCAAGTCTTCTAATTGAAAACCCTCATCCATCATCGGAGGCATAAAACCATCACCCATCTCCATCATCGGACCCATC
>DBFL01000036.1:21280-24408 GCA_002294285.1 Candidatus Neomicrothrix sp. UBA881 | reverse complement strand
TAACCAAGCTGCGCCACAGCCCGCCGACACGAACTCTAACGTTTTTGTTCAGTCTCAAAACGTCTTTTAAGTTTTAAAACGCTTATTTGCTTGGGCTTCTATGTAAACAAAACCCAAATTCCTTCAACAAGTCGCCAACCTAGATATATCATTGCTGCGCTGACAAAAACCCAGAAATGCCAGGGGATCTTCTGTGACTTGGCTTCTTTTCCGTCACCTTCTAATACCTTTTCACCACAAGATGAACAAGTACCTACTACAGAAACAGAATTTGGTGACAAGTATTTATCACAGGAAACGCACCAGGGCATTTTGTGCCTTTAGTCTTTTCGTATTGCCAGAATGGCTACGTCATCAGCAAGAATTCCTTGATTGAAGTCGTTTGCAGCGTCCAGTAATTGTTTACAAAAAACGTCGGGAGAGATTCCAGGGTTTCTTCGAATTGCATCACCTATTCTGTCCTCTCCGAATTGTTCATCTCCTCGCCGTGCCTCAACCAGACCATCTGTATACATAACTGCCATGTCATCACGTGACAACGGTATTTCTCTACTGAAAAAATGCCCATTCGGGTCTAGCATCAACAGAGGCCCAGTTGACCTCAATGGTCTAACTTCGCGTTCGTGCCAGAGAAATGCAGCTGGGTGACCGGCCGATGCATATCTCAAAGTTTCAGCTTCTGTGTCAAAAACTATTACAACAAGTGAAATAAACTCTTCTGTTCTTTCGACGGAAACCATTTGGTGATTTAGCTCTTCAAGTGCTTGAGCCGGATCGCGAAATTGTCGCAAAAAAGTTCTTAAAAGATACTTCGCCTGAAATGCGGTTATCGACGATTCAATTCCTTGACCTGAAACATCTCCAATTACTGCAGCTAATCGAGTGGGAGAAGCTTGAAAGACATCAAAGAAATCGCCTGCCATGAGACCTGTTCCTGCCTGATATACACGACCAACATCGAAACCTGTAAATTCTGGAAGTTCTTCAGGCGCCAAACGTGCAGCCCATGCCTTCGGTGCTAACTCTTCCTGCGCTAAAGCCTCTTGAGCTCTTCGTTCTATGTCATAACTTTTACGTGCCATTCGAGCTTCTCGAACAGCGTTCCTAGCCCAATATGTTGACACCAAAGCCGGCACTGCAACCAAAACAAAGACTACTGCTGCGTCTGAAGTTTCTGTAAAAGCAGTGAAGAAAGAAGCTAGGGACAACAATCCATAAAGACTCGCAGAATGAATCTCTTTACGAAACGTTGACCATGCCAAAGTATGCGCATCTGGTGCCTCATCACTGTCAACTTTTTGAACCACTCTGTAGCGTTGACGAGCAGAGCGAATCCACGCCAGCGTTGCAGCTAGACAAATTATTCCAAGGGCAGTTAGGACTGGGGTCCGCATCTCAAACATTATGCTACTCCCCTAATAAGGAGATCAGGTTTTAATTAAATTTGAATGATTTACTACTCTGAGTGCTTTTTTTACTACTCTGAGCGTCTTCGTACTCTTAGTTTTATAGCGGTTGAACCTAAATCAAGATCTTCTCTGATTTTTCTCTCCAGATAACGAAGCCAAGTTTTCGGTACTTCACGGTTAGCGAACAACGTAAAAGTAGGAGGATCAGTAGCTCCTTGGGTTGCATAGAGAACCCTCACTCCCCCTGGTGCCGGATGAGCGGCTTGAGCTGCTCTGACCACCTCATTAACTCTTCGGGTGGGAATACGAGTCTGATACTCTGCAACACTTTCTGCGAGCGCCGGCCAGAGACGCCCCACGTTTCGTCCACTCAGTGCACTGATCCTAATTACCGGAGCCTGTCCAATGAAATGCAACCGATCACCTACTTGGCTGAGTACATCTTCTCGTTTTTCTGCATCACATAAATCCCATTTGTTTAGTAGAACCAAAATCGGACATCCTGCGGCATCCACTCTTTCGGCTAGTCTCTGATCTTGATGAGTTACCCCTTCTGTTGAGTCAATTATCAGCAGTGAAACATCCGCTGAGTCAACCGCTTGCAGAGCCCTTACCAGCGAGTAATACTCTGTGCTCTCATCAACACGTGCTTTTCTTCTCATTCCTGCTGTATCTATGAATCGAACAGGCCCATTTTCGGTTTCTACAACTGTGTCTATGCTGTCTCTTGTCGTTCCCGGCATATCGTGCACAACTGATCTGTCTTCTCCGATAAGTCTGTTAAAGAGAGTCGATTTACCGACATTTGGTCTTCCAACTAGAGTAACTCCAATTATTTTCCCTTCTTCATTGTCGGTTGACTCTGATTCTTCTTCTTGGGTTGAAGGTAATTTTTCGACCAGCATTTCTAGAAGATCTCCGGTGCCTTTTCCATGCAGGGCGCTAACTGGGATAGGTTCACCTAAACCGAGAGATAGAAGATTCCACATTTCAGTTTCAAGATTCGTGTTATCTACTTTGTTCGCTACAACCAGAACCGTATCTTGCTTCGAACGTAGAAGGGAAGCGATCTGAGCATCATCATCGGTGACTCCAACAGTTACATCAACCACAAATAAAACTGCGTCTGCTTCACCTATTGCTTTTTCGCTCTGAGTGCTGACTTTTTCATCGAGAGCAGTACCGGCTGCCATCCACCCACCTGTATCGATGAGTTTGAATTCTTTTCCCGACCAAGAGGCGACCACTTCCTTTCGGTCTCGTGTAACACCGGGGCGTTCTTCTACTATTGCTTCACGTCTTCCAAGTATTCTGTTTAGAAGAGTCGATTTCCCCACATTTGGCCTACCGACTATCGCGACTGTTGGGAGCATCATCATAACCTATTCGAAGTAAGCGTTTTTTTGAGAAAAGCGCCATCTGTTGGTATCACTTCAACTTCTCTGGGCAACTCTGATGGTGTCATCCCGTCTAAAAATCGTCCTCCGCTTAAACAAACATCGGGAAGCAAATATCGATGACCTTCAGGTTCTGTTGAAAGAACTCGAACTAAATCTTCCCCAACTATCAGACCTGTTACACCAATGTTTCCGCCGAAAAAATTGTTTTTCACTGGGACTATTCGAACGTCTTTTCTGTTCAAACTTGCAATTAAGGGCCTTATAACCTCAGCCCCTAATTCACCTGTAAGTACACCAACTGGGGTTTCGGTTGTTTTTT
>DBFL01000036.1:0-20882 GCA_002294285.1 Candidatus Neomicrothrix sp. UBA881 | reverse complement strand
AATCCAGAAGGTTTGTCACGTTTAAAATCTTGGTTTGAGAATTCAAGCTCAAATGCTCTTGCCATTCCTATACCATCTTCATACATTTCAAAGTCCCCATAACTTTCAGCTGCTGGAAAGTCTCTTTCGGCTGCTAAATAGTATTCGTCCGCTGCGTAAACAAGATAACGGCCTAGATGCTCTTTGAATAGCTGTTGCCAAACCTCAATCTGGTCAACGACTTTATTCGCTTCTGCTCTGGTATGTGAACGCATTCTTGGTTCATTTGTGTACTTACTCACGCCTAGAGGCACCACACTCAATGTTGCTAACTCAGAATATTTTTCGGCGATACCTGCCAGAGTATCTTCAAGCCAATAGCCGTCATTAACCCCTGGGCATACCACTACTTGACCATGAACAGCTACTCCGTTGTCTAATAGCTCTGAAAGCCATCTCAAGCTGGTGGCACCTCTACGGTTTCTCAACATTTCTGACCTTTTGTTTGGGTCAGTTGCGTGGATACTCACATAAAGCGGCGACAAGCCTTCAGCTAATACCCTTTCTAAATCCGATTCAGTAAATCTGGTAAGCGTGGTGAAATTACCGTATAGGAATGAAAGCCTGTAGTCGTCATCTTTCAGATAGAGGCTTTTTCTGAGTCCCGGAGGAAGCTGATATATGAAACAAAACTCGCAGTGGTTGTCACAAGTGCGAACACGATCGAAAAGTGCACCATCAACTTCAATCCCCAAAGGAATTCCCGCCTGTCTGGTTATTTCTACTTCACTGTGAATTCCACCTGAATTTATTTCGAGAGTAACTTGCGGTTCGTCAATCAATAGTTGGTATTCGATTACGTCTCTTGGTACACAGCCGTTTATAGCTAATATTTCCTCTCCTCCTCTTAACCCATGTTGCTCAGCTGGAGAATTGGGAGAAACCGAAACAATTGTTGGAACTGACATAACTACAAGACTATCTAAGACCCGCCTTTGCAAAGTAAAGTTATCGTATGAACGTCGACCGTGTCCTTTTAGCTGAACCTAGGGGTTTTTGCGCTGGTGTAGAAATGGCCATCAAAGCTCTAACTTGGATGGTTAAAGCTTTTGATGAGCCTGTCTACTGTTATCACGAAATAGTTCATAACAAACTTATTGTTGAACGTTTTGAAAAACTTGGCGTTGTATTTGTTGATGATATTGAAGAGGTCCCATCAGGTTCTCCGCTGATGCTCTCAGCTCACGGTTCAGCTCCGGAAGTTGTAGAAAAGGCAGACGAAGTTTCTAGTTACATGGTGGATGCTGTTTGCCCTTTGGTAACCAAAGTGCACCACGAAGTGAAAATACGTTCTAAGAAAGGATTCCAGATTGTCTATGTTGGACATGCCGGACATGAAGAGGCGGAAGGCACTATAGCCGTTTCCCCTGATTCTATTCATCGCGTTGAGGAAGCTGAAGATGTTGATTCGTTGCCTGAGCTCGGTGACAAAGTGGCTGTTTTAGCTCAAACAACATTAAGCCACCGCGACTGGGAGGGAGTGGTTTCAGCTGCAGAAAAACGTTGGCCTGAAATCTGGTCTCCTGGACGAAGCGATTTGTGTTTCGCTACTACTAACAGGCAAGCCGCGTTACTTGAATTGGTGGGGCACTGTGATTCGGTAGTTGTAATAGGTTCAAAAAACAGTTCTAACACAAGAGCGTTGGTCAAGTTAGCTGAAGAGGCTGGGTGTGAAAAAGTCGTTTGGATTAATAAAGCTCAGGAACTTCCTAAAGATCTTTCTGGGGTTGTAGGTGTAACTGCAGGTGCGTCAGCTCCAGACGAAGTTGTCAGCGAAGTGATCGAGGCGCTGAGTCCCGTTGATGGCGTTCATAACGTCAGACACACGTTAGAGGATGAATATTTTCCACCTCCACGGAACATAAGGAACTTACTTAGCGCTATTGATAGTTTCGCGAGATTAGGATTTGCTGCACCGTCGGGAAACATCAAATTTGCTGACAAAGAAATCGACGCTTCGGAGATCCTGCAGAGTCTTAGCTCATCATCCTAAACGGTTTAACGCTTATTATTTTTCCTAGATTTACCAGCTAGCAGCGTCTGGGCTTGTTCAAAAGCTTCTTGTAAAGCCTGCCTTAACTGCTCTGTGAGGTCCTCGACTGCCTGTCTGGGGACACGTCCTTCAAACTTTGGTGGCAGAACAGGCTCTCCTACAACAATAAAAACTTTTGCAGGTTTAATAAACCTGGCTTTATGAGGCATGGCTTTATCTGTTCCTGCGATTCCAAGAGGAATTATAGGGACACCTGCTCTGGCAGCAACAAAAGTGGGACCTGAAAACATGTTTTCGCTCTCAACTCTTGAACCTGATCTGCGTGTACCTTCAGGAAACATTACGAGTGGCTCTCCTCGCTCTAAGACTTCTTGACAGGCTCGCAGTGCAGCTCTATCTGCTGTTCCTCTCTGAACAGGGAAGCACCCGAGGACCCCCAAGAACCAGCCTCCGAGTCTGTTGTTCCAAATTGATTCTTTTCCTAGATATCTGATGCGTCTTTTAATTATCAATCCGGCCAGTGGAGAATCAATGTATGAACGGTGAACAGGTGCGAGAATGTAAGGTTTGTCTTTTGGTAGCCGATCCTTATTTACTGTGGTGAAGCGAAAAAGACACTTAGCTACGATCCATGCCAGCGTCCAAAAAAATCTGTACACGGCCTTTTCGCCTATATTCATAGGCTTTCCGAGATCTACTTTCATCTAAACAATTCCAAGATCTTTTCGACTGTTTCTTCAATTCCCATAAGAGTTGTATCTAGTTCTATTGCATCATCAGAACGTACCAAAGGACTTGTTGAACGACCTTTGTCTGCTTCGTCTCTTTTTCTTATCGAGTCAGCGACTCCTGAAGTGTCTACAGTTTCCTCTTGTTCGGTGCGCCTTTCAGCGCGGATTTCTTCTGAGGCAGTCAAATAAACCTTCACTTTCGCTTCGGGAAAGACAACTGAACCTATGTCTCGCCCTTCAACTACCCCTCCCCCTTTTTCTTCTGCCCAGGTGCGCTGTCTTTTAACCATTTCTTTCCGTACTTCTGGCATAGCTGCTACCACACTCACTGTTTCGGTGACTTCGGAGCTTCTTATCTCTTTGCTTGCGTCTTTGCCGTGCACTACACAAATCCCATCATCGAAATTGAAATCCAACTCTTTAGCTACTTTCAAAACTTCTTGCTCATTACTGACTTCGAGTTTCTGCTGAAGGGACACGAAGGCTACTGCTCTGTACATCGCCCCTGTATCTAGGTAATCCAAGTTAAGTTTTTTTGCCAAAGCCTTGGCTATTGTGGATTTTCCTGATCCTGCCGGGCCATCAATTGCGATGATCCTTTCGTTAGTTGAGTCATTCATTTCTTAGTTTTTCCAAATCATCTAAAAAATTTGGATAGCTAGTTGAAACAGCTTCCCATCCAGAAATTTTCGTTGGTTCTTTAGAAACTAGCGCGGCAACAGCGCAACTCATGGCAATTCTATGATCTCCATGGGAATCGACTTTTCCACCTACCAGTTTCCCTCCTCTTACAACAAGATCATCTCCAAATACCTCACATTCCATTCCCATTGAGCCTATTTCTGAAACTACTGTCTCTAGCCTGTTGCTCTCTTTTACTCTTAGTTCACCAAGACCTTTGAAGTGTGTTTCGCCTTCTGCACAGGCCGCAGCAACTGCTAACACAGGAACTTCGTCGATCAGACCGGGGATTTCAGTTTCTTCTACAACTGTTCCAGAAAGTTTGCCGCTGGATCTGACATGTAGATCATTTGTGACGGGGTCGTGTGTAATATCAGCCCCCATTCTTTTTAAAACGTCGATAAAACCGTTTCTCTCTCTTCCTTGGTAAACATTTTTTATCGACACTTCTGAACCGTCGAGTATTGTTGCACCAACAACCCAGAAAGCCGCTTGAGATGGGTCGCCTTTAACCACATGAGTAAAAGGGTTTGGCTTTCCTGGATTAACCGTTACAGAAGTAGCACTGACTTCAACTTCAATGCCTACTTCTTTGAATAGTTCCTCTGTGTGTGTTCTAGTGGGAGTGTTTTCAACGACAGTTGTTTGACCTTCAGCGAAAAGACCTGCGAACATTAAACTTCCCTTTACTTGAGCGCTAGGAACTTTCATCTCATATTCAATACCCTTTAGGCTGCCGCCTTCAACCCTGAACGGTGCCACGCCGTCATTGTCTATGTATTCGATCGATGCTCCCATTTTTTCCAATGGTTCAATCACTCTTCCCATTGGTCTTTTTCGAATTGACTCGTCTCCGTCAAGAGTTGCCGTAAACGGCATTCCTGCAAGGATTCCTGACATCAAGCGAATACTTGTTCCTGAATTGCCCACATATAAGACTTCTTTGGGTTCTGTCAACTCTCCACCTTTAACCACTAAAGTTCTGGAGTCGCTTTCGGTGAATTGCACTCCGAGCGAACTGAGAATATCGACAGTGTGTCTTACATCTTGTCCGCTGCTTAAACCCTGAATAGTTGAAACTCCTTCAGCTAGGGAGGCCAACATTAAGATGCGATGAGATATTGACTTGTCACCGGGAACGTTTACTTCTCCTTTGAGAAATGAAGTGGGGTGCAGTTCAAGTTCTGATGTCACAATAGTGGCCTCAACGCAGGCCTGTACCCACGAGTCATCAAACCGCCAGAAAGCCTTTCGGCTAGATCTTTCTCTACAAGCAGTACGACCACACCGCGGTCGCCTTCCGAAGAGTGAGTCATTTCCAAATCGAAAATGTTGACATCCAATTCAGTCGCTAGAGATGCTATCGTTGCCAATTCTCCCGGTTTGTCCATTATTGGCACACGAACTTCAATTAGTTCAGAGGGTCTTGGGGCGCCGGTGGGAAGATTGATTCTTGCTTCCCTGGAAGTGTTCAGACGCTGCAGTAGAGAATCATTATCATGTTCGTGTATCTCGTTACGCACTTCTGTTAAAGCTGAAATGAACTCATCGATTACTTCAGTGATTGCTTCCTGATTTTCGGTGCAGATATCTGGCCATATTGTGGGATTGCCGGCAGCAATTCGGGTCATATCTCTGAAACCACCCGCTGCCAGTCTTAGAACTGCAAAATGCTCTTCTGACCTGTTAGCTGCCAGTCCCATAAGTGTGGCTGCTGCAAGATGAGGCACATGTGAGACCATCGCTACAAGCGAATCGTGGCGGGTTGGACTTAAAGTTACTATTTCAGCTCCAAGCGAAACGACCACCTCTCTAACGCGTTTGAATGCTTCGTCGTCGGTGTCTTCTGTTGGGGTAAGAACCCAGTTCGCATTTGAAAACATCGTGGGATCTGCACCCGTTAAGCCTTCTTGTTCTGACCCTGCCATCGGATGGCCACCCACAAATCTCGGGTCTTTTATCTCTTTTGCTATTGACGATTTAACACTCCCTACATCTGTGACATACCCCTTGGGGACATTAGACAATGCTTCTTTTACCAAATCGGGAATCTCTCTCACCGGTGCTGCTACAAATGTTATTTCAGCTTCTTCGTCCCAACCTGTTGAATCGATTGCTCCTAGTTCTTTAGCTTCTGATAAGCGATTGTTGTCTTTATCCACTCCGCTAACATGCCAACCTTGTTCGCGTAGAGCCATGCCAATTGAACCACCTATTAGACCCACTCCTGCAATCATGGCCCGCTGGCTCATCAGTCTCTCCATATCTTTTTTAGGTTGAACTTAATTTTACAGCCTAGGCATTGATCAAAAGGAGTGATTTATAAGTCAGTTAGAAAAATCTTCAAAGAGAGTTTTACGGATCGATTTCAATTCCTGCTTTGTCAACTCTCGAAAAGACCCCGGAGGAAGGGATCGGTCAACTATAGGACCTATACGTGACCTAACTAGTCTCAGAACGGGGTGTCCTAAAGATTCACACATTCTTCTCACCTGTCTGTTTCGACCTTCATGTATAACTATTCTCAGTATGTTCTCTTCTACCAGTGAAACTTTCGCAGGTGATGTGACTCCATCGTCCAGTTCCACCCCTTGACGCAATTTGCGTATTGTGCTTCTGGAGGGTTTTGCTTCGACTTGGACTAAATATTCTTTTTCTATTCCAAAAGATGGATGAGTTAGGTAGTGTGCCAGATCTCCATCATTAGTTAGCAGAAGTAGCCCTTCTGTTTCAGCATCAAGACGCCCTACTGGGAACACTCTTGGTTGGCTTGGTACAAGGTCTATTACTGTGGACCTATCCTGAGGGTCTTTTGAAGTGGTGATCACACCGGTGGGCTTGTTGAGCAAGTAGTAGATTAGATCCTCTCGAACGCCTATTATCAGACCATCGACTTTGATCTGAGATGTTTCCGGATTAACTTTTTCTCCTAATTCAGATACTCTTCCGTCGACTGTGACACGCTGATCGACTATCAGTTTTTCGCATGCTCTTCTGCTGCCTATTCCGGCTCTAGCTAAAACTTTCTGCAGTCGTTCACTTTTTATGGGCTCTTGCTCTAGTCCTGAGCTAGACACAGTCAGCCCTCTTCAGTTGCAGAAATTGTCACGTCGTCAGAAACGACTCTCAAGCTTCTCTCTAGAGCTTCAACTACTTCAGGTCCTGGCACGAATTCACCTAGTGGAGGTAGTCCTGCAACGGAATCTACACCCATGCGTTCAAGAAATTCTTGTGTGGTTCCGTAGAGCACTGCGTTTCCCGGTCCTGTGTCTCTGGAGACTTCGTCTATTAGACCTCGTTGTTGCAGATTCCTCATCACCCCTTCTACATCTACTCCTCTGATGGCAGAAATTTGAGCTCTTGAAATAGGTTGTTTATAGGCAACTATCGCCAGAGTCTCCATGGCGGCTGCAGTTAAACGTCTACTCTGACCTTCCAGAACGAAACGCTCCACCCATTGAGCTTGTTCAGGTTTGCTTTGGAATCTATAACCACCGGCGATACGAACTAGTGAAAAACCCAACTCGGCTTCGCTGTACTGATCGACCATGGAGTCACAAATTCTCTCTATTTCGCTTACTTTCACCTCAAATAACTGAGCGAGGATGCTTGGGGGAACTGGATCAATAGCGATCATTAGGATCGCCTCGATCGCTCTTCTTATGTCTGGTTCAGCGTCTACGTCACTTACTATCTCTAATTTAGATTTTTCTTCTGACACAGTTGTTTCCCCTAGCCTTCGTAAATGTCCAATAGGTCCATGTCTGAAAGTTCTGCGCCTGGACACCAAGAAACGCTTATCTCGCCGAAAGAATCAATTTGGTCTATTTCTAGAACTCCCTGTTTGTAGAGTTCCAGAATCGCCAGGAACTTAACTACGATTTCAATACGGTCTGTAAGACCTTTAGTTAGTTCTCTGAAACTGATCAAACCAGTTTTCGGTACATCTTCTAATAGTTCTTTTACAGCTTCGACAACTGTCGCTTTTATAGGTGCTATGTGTTCGGTGTTAACAGCCGTTGAAGGCCGTGGGGCCATAGCGCGCAAGCATGCTTCTCTCAGGTCCTCTTTGGTTACTCCTTCTAGCAAGTCAGGTGTTAAAGAAAGAAAAGCATCTTCAAGACCCGCTCTTCTCGGCCAGGACAGTGAAGCCTGCTGGGACATTTCTCTAAGTTGTGAAGCTGCTTCTTTAAAGGTTTTGCATTCAACAAGTTTCGCGAGGAGAAGGTCACGCTCTTCCCAAAGTCCAAACTCGTCGTCAGGGTCTATATTGTTGCCTGAGGGCAACAGGCGTCGCGCTTTCAACTCAACCAGAATGGCGGCAATCAAGAGAAACTCGGTAGCCAATTCCAAATCATACTCTTGCATGTTTTCTAATTCTTCTAAATAAGCATCGACGATGGTAAGAAGAGAAACTTCATAAAGTTCAACTTCCTCGCGCAGAATCAGATCCAAAAGAAGATCAAAAGGACCTTCGTATACAGGTGTAGTTACATTCACTCCCATCAACTACGACCATAGATGCTTATAGGCCTTATTTATGGCAATTAAAGCCTAGATTTGTCAAAAATTTGTTTTATTTTTTTCTTAAAAACACAATTTTTGAACAAAAAATGAGAGAATTTAAAAGTCGTTCAACTGATAGGAACTAGATATGGCTACATACACCTGTGATTCGTGCAATATGAGTGTTAACGCTACTTGTGCTACATGTGATACCCCTTTAGTAAACACCACACTGACAAAAGATGACGGCTCCACTGTTCAGGTTTCCCAATGTCTAACCTCTGGGTGTGCCAATGAAAACGGGAAAATTAAATCACCTATGTGCTGTGGTGTCGATATGTCTTGTTCAATGGCATAAAAGCCTAAACAAAACGATTATCTATTTTTTTAAATAAACAGCATCATCATTGTCACGCAAGTACCTTTGAGGTGTGACTAGAGTTTTTTCGGGGATTAAGCCTTCAGGGTCAGTGCAGCTAGGCAACTACTTGGGGGCTTTGCAGAACTGGGTTTTAATGCAAGAAGAAACCGACGCTGTGTATTGCGTGGTGGATCTTCATGCATTGACTGTGCTCCATGACCCTGAAGAACTCAAATCATCAACTCTTTCTTTGACCCAGATGCTGATGGCTGTGGGTCTCGATCCTGAACGCTGCATTTTGTTTGTTCAAAGCCATGTTAAAGAACATGCTGAATGCGCTTGGCTTATGGAGTGCACTGCAGCTTTTGGTGAACTTAGAAGAATGACCCAGTTTAAGGACAAATCAACTGGTAACGATTTTGTTTCAGCGGGCCTGTTCACATATCCCGCTCTTCAAGCAGCCGATATTTTGCTTTATGACACAAATCAGGTTCCCGTAGGTGAAGATCAGAGACAACACATCGAACTAACAAGAGATATCGCTATTCGATTCAACAGCAGATTCGGCGAGACTTTCACCGTGCCCGAAGCGGTGATTCCATCTTCAGGCGCGAGAGTCATGGATCTGCAACATCCTGAAAAGAAAATGTCAAAATCTGAAGACAGCCCACAAGGAACTATTTTGCTCTTAGACCCCCCTGATGTAATCGAGAAAAAGGTCAAACGTGCTGTTACCGACAGTGATGATGAGGTTTTTTTCGATATAGAAAATAAACCTGGGGTCTCTAATCTGCTTTCGATCCTAGGTGCAGCTACTGGTAAAACACCCCAAGAGGCCTCTAAAGGAATAGATCGTTACGGTGATCTCAAGAGCGCAACATCAGAGGCAGTTATAGAACTCCTTAAACCTGTACAGGAAAAGTATTTCGATTTAGCTGATGATCCTGCGGAAACAAACCGTCTGATCGCTAAAGGAGCTGAAAAAGCTCGAGAGGTGGCTTCAGCGACATTATCTAGAGCACAAGAAAATATTGGCCTGTTTAAGCATTAGACGTTAATCGTTGTCTGCGCTGGATAGGGCTTCTCCTATTATTTTAGGGGTTGTCCATTTTTCTTTTTCCGAGTGGTGTTCAAGCACCCAAGTAATCGTTTGTTCCTCGCTGTCTAAACCTTTCAGCAAGTCCGCCCCAATAGCGGGATGATTCGAGTAATCAGCTAAACGTCTACGTAAACCTTTCTCTTTTAGCTTCCATTTTTCGATCTTTGTTGATGAAAAAATGGAACAGGATATTGTTGCAAAAACTCTTCCGAAAGTACCGAACCCGCTTTCTAATTTTCCTATGTCATGCAGAAGGGCAGCGGCTATAAAGACTTTTTCTCGATCTCCTATTAAAGATTGTGTTTGTTTGGCTACCTGAAAGGAATGACTTTTATCCGCCAAGGGGAGTTTCGTCCAGTAAGTAAATTCGCTTTGTGAAAGTTGGGAACTAACCCAATGAATGTCTTCATCTGATAATTGTTTAGGTTTCAAAGAGAGCCAGAACCTCTTATTCAGATGAAAAATATTTTGAAAAAATTTCAATTTATTCACCTATACGGCGTAATGCGGAATAAATACCAATTATGGTTTTTGCGTCAGTTATAAGACCTGAAGTGATTAGTTCGTGTACATCCTCTAAAGGAACCTTTTCAGTTGTCATGTACTCCTCTTCGATGCTTGCTGCCATTTTTTCAACTTTTGTCATCTCAGTGGCCAGATAAATGACAGTTTTTTCATCTGAAAAACCTGCGGAATTATGGAAGCTGCATAATTCCTCTAGTCTCGCGGCATCGAGTCCTGCCTCTTCAATTAGTTCTCGTCTCGCTGCTGTTTCAGGTTCCTCTCCTTCTACGTCTAGTTTCCCTGCAGGTATTTCTAACATCTCCATTTCAAGCGCTGGTCGAAACTGTCGGACTAGAACGATGTTGCGATCTTCTATTGCTACTACTGCCACTGCACCTGGGTGGTGAAAAATATATCTGTCGATTCTTTCCCCTACTGGACCTTCGAATTCAGCTGAGGCGAAGGAGAACCAATCTTCTTTATAAATAACTTTCTCAGAAACCTTTTTAAAGCTTTCTTGATACTCAGAGTTCATTAATTAGAGAACTCTTCTTCCATTTGCAGCAACTGCGGGTTCCGTCCCTGTGCACGATGCAGAGCTGCTTCCATAAACGCTCTAAACAAAGGTGCAGGCCGATCTGGTCTGCTTTTGAACTCTGGGTGTGCTTGAGTAGCCACCCAGAAAGGATGATTTTTTAACTCTATAAACTCGACCAAACGACCATCTGGTGATTCCCCCGAACAAACAAAATCTGTTTCTTCAAATTTTTGTCTGTATCGAGAGTTGAACTCATATCTGTGTCTATGTCTTTCAGAAACAACATCTTCACCGTAAATTTTTGAGACTTGAGACTCTGGTTTTAGTTGTGCCACGTAAGTTCCCAAACGCATAGTTCCACCCATATCTGTTACCTCACGTTGGGATTCCATCAGGTCTATAACAGGGTGCGGAGTGGAGGGGTCAAACTCGCTTGAATGAGCTCTTTCAAGATTTAAAACATTTCTTGCGAAATCTATGGTCATGCACTGCAAACCTAAACACAATCCAAGACAAGGGACTTCATATTCGCGGGCAAAACCTGCGGCAGCGATTTTCCCTTCGATTCCTCTTTCTCCGAAACCTCCTGGTATCACAATCCCGTCGAGATCTTTGAGTCTCCCCTCGCCGAGCATTCCTTCGACTTCTTCAGCTTGAATCCAATCAATTTCTACTTGAACTCCATGATGCGCACCAGCATGATTCAAAGCTTCCACGACAGATAAATAGGCGTCTACCAGGCTTACGTATTTTCCTATTAGTCCGATTTTCACTCTCGCAGTTGCTGAGATCACACGATCGACTAATGCACGCCAATCTTTAAGGTCAGGTTCTGGGTTGTCTAGATCTAATGAATCACAGATGTAGTTATCTAAACCTTCTTCATGAAGCAGTAAAGGTATTTCATAGAGACTGCTTGCGTCTGGCGCATTTACAACCCCTTCAAAAGGTACGTTAGAGAGAAGTGAGATTTTTCTCTCTAAGTCATCACTAATTGGTTCATCACTTCGACAAACAATTGCATGCGGTTGTATACCTGCGGAACGTAGAGCCGTTACTGAGTGTTGAGTTGGTTTGGTTTTATGTTCAGCAGATGGCCCTATAAATGGCACAAGAGTCACATGCACGTAACACACATTTCGCTCTCCTACGTCAAGTCGGAAACGTCTAATCGCCTCTAAAAAAGGCAGTATTTCTATATCGCCTACAGTTCCACCAATTTCTGTTATGAGAATGTCTGTATCATCAGTAGCTAATATTCTTATCCGTTTTTTAATTTCATCTGTTATGTGAGGAATGACCTGAACGGTTTTGCCTAAAAACTCGCCTTTTCTTTCGGCTGCGATTACCGAAGAATAAATGGAGCCCGTTGTAGCGTTTGATTCTGTTGTCAGATTCTCATCGATAAATCTCTCATAGTGTCCTAAGTCAAGATCTGTTTCGCCGCCATCATCCGTAACAAAAACTTCCCCGTGTTCAAACGGGTTCATTGTTCCGGGATCGACGTTTATATAAGGATCGAGTTTCTGAATTACTACCTTTAAGCCACGCTGCTTCAGAAGTCTTCCAAGGGAGGCTGCTGTGAGCCCTTTCCCGAGTCCGCTTGCAACTCCTCCCGTCACGAAGATGTGTTTCGTCACGGAAGTTCACCTTACAGGCAAAATGGCTTGACTGCTTGCACAATTGAAATTAGTGCCGTTTTTGCTTTCTTCAGAAAAATCTAAGTGATTTTCTATCTGTCTTCTAAACCGAACTTAGTTTTAAGAGGGTCCAAGAAGTTGCGCTTTCCAAATGTAACAAGCCTCGCTATCCGGTCTGAGCGCGTACAAACCACACGGTCATCTTTTCCTAGAACACTCAATTCTCTACCGTCAGCGGTGCAAGTAGCCATTCGGTCTCCTAAAACTTGTAAATCCAATTCGGTGGATGGGGCTAGAACTAATGTCCTGTCAAACAACATATGTGGTGATACAGGTGTCAGTTGGATCGAATGGTGGCTCGCGTCCACAATCGGACCACGTGCCGAGAAGGCGTAAGCTGTGGATCCTGTGGGTGTGGAGATAATTAATCCGTCTGCTGCATAGGAAGTGAAGAAAGAACCATCCATAGAAACGTTCATTCGAACTGTTTGACTTGCTGCTGTCCTCTCAAGCACAATCTCATTTAAAGCGTGATCTTCTATAGTTGATTGTTCTTTTTGTCTTTCAACTCGGACCTTAATCATCATCCTTTCTTCAAGATCGTAATCACCGTCGAGTGTCCTAATAACTGAATCAAAAGCTTCTGCAGGTTCAGCTGCAGTAAGGTATCCCAGTTGACCGAAATTTATTCCAAGAACAGGGGTGGGTCGACCATCTAATAGATTTATTGCCCTGAGGATAGAACCATCTCCTCCCATACTCACAAGAAGATCGAGATCATCAACAAATCTTGACGGGTCTTCTTTTGAATCGTTTGATTGTCTTACACTGTGGCCTTTTTCTTTGAGGAGTTGAGCCAGTTCAACCGAATTAGCTATAGCTTCAGGTCGAAATTCGTGCACATAAAGTCCAACTTGTGACATCATCCCTCACTTTTCTGCATAGCTAAAGAAATTGCCTCGGAAACTCCGACTTCTACTTGTGTAGTCTCAGGCTTGACATGTAAAAAGAATTCAACATTACCTTCTGAACCCTTGATTGGTGATGGCATACATTCAATTATGGCAGCATCATAGGAATTAATTGAATCCTTCACTCTCCAAAGGACTTCTTCCCATATTTGAGGGTTGCTGATAACCCCTCTGCCTTTATCCACTTCTTTTTTTCCTGCTTCAAACTGTGGTTTAACTAAAAGAAGCATGTCGCTGCCTTTAGAGACCAGAGAAAAAAGTTCACTCATGACTGTACGTAGTGAGATGAAAGCTAAATCTGCTGTCAAAATCTGAAAAGGAGCTCCTATTTTTTCTGCTTCAAGTGATCTAACGTCAGTCTGTTCAAGCACTGTGGCCCTTGGGTCTGCAATGATCTTTTCGTGCATTTGACCTTTGCCTACATCTATGGCTAGAACAGAATCTGCTCCGTGTTGTAAGAGACAATCAGTAAAACCACCTGTACTGGCCCCTACATCAATGCAGCTTTTCGATGTGACATCAACTTCAAATTCTTCTAGAGCAGCTTCTAGTTTCCCGCCTGCCCTGCTTACATACTTTGGTAGAGAGTCGATAATTTTTAACGGCTGACTGGCCTCAACAAGCCTGGATGACTTTAGCGCAGGTGCCCCTGCGACGAGAACCTTACCGGATGCAATTAGAGACTGTGCTATTTCGCGAGATTCCACTAAACCTCTTCTCACCATTTCGAGATCAAGTCTTCGACGAGTCATGTGGAGAAAATTTGGTCTACTAATTCAGGTAAATTGTTAGCCAATTTGTCATGAGGTGGTTCCACTGGAAGATCTGAGTCTTTTGTGACTCCGCTCAAAACCAACCCGAATTCCCATCCCATGTTTTTTGCGAACTTTCCGTCGGTATCTGGTCGATCACCTACCATTATCCCATCGGAGCCACCTAATTTGTTTAACAGGTCGCACATAGGTTGATAAGGTTTTCCTGCGACTAGTGGAGTTACCCCAGTTGCTGCCACCAATGAAGCAAGGATAGAACCAGCACCAGGTCTTATCCCATCATGTGAAGGGTAAGTCAGGTCATCGTTGGTGGCGAGCAGCCGTGCTCCTCCGTCAATAGCTTGCAGAGCTGCAGTTAGTTTCCAGTAATCAAAATCCTCATGAAAACCGACCACTACTGAGTCGGCTTTACCCTCTTTAACTGTTTTTACTCCTACTTTCTCCATTTCTTCAATCGCGCCTTTTCCGCAGAGAGTTAGGACTGTCTCTTCTGGGCTTAGTAAAGCAGCTACAGCCATGGCAGAAGTAATTACACCACCGTCGGCATCAATATTAAATGAGTTAAGTTTCTCTTCTACTTCAGATACTGTTCGTCCTGAATTGTTTGTTACGAAAAAGACTCTTTCGCCTTCTTTTCTGATTCGTCTGATCGCTTCTTCTGCTCCTGGTATGACTTGATCTCCAAGCCAAACAACTCCATCGAGGTCAAGAGCCCAAGTCATACGTTAATCCTTTTGGAATTAAGGATTCAGACCTCCCAAGTTGGCAAGGAATGTAAAAGTTCGTTCAAATCAGCTTTTCCTTGGTCTTCAACTACTCCGTCAATCTGAGCTTTAAGAGATACAGCATATTCGTCTCGTTCAACAGCTCTAAATACTCCCATTGGGGTTGGAGTGTCTGGAGTTTCACTAAGACGTGACAAAGCGAAAGCCCTTGAGGGGTCTTCCCGGCTTTCATCATGAACCAAAATGGAATCAAGGCCTACTTCGTCAACATTAACTATTGAAACTTCACCATCGTCTGCCATAACGCCAAACTGCTTTTCGCTTCCAAAAAGAATCGGTTCGCCGTGATCCAGATTTATCAACATGTCATCACGAGCATCTTTTTTTGTTATCGCAGCAAAAGCACCATCATTGAATACATTGCAGTTCTGTAAGACCTCCACGAATGAAGCTCCTTTGTGATCGTGGGCTCTTCTAAACATGTCCTGCATGTGTCCTCGATCCATATCGTGGGTTCTTGCCACAAAAGTGGCTTCAGACCCGAGAGCTACACTTAATGGGTTTAGGGGCTTTGCTATCAGGCCTATCGGGGATGACTTTGTAACTTTTCCAACTTCACTTGTAGGCGAAAACTGTCCTTTAGTAAGGCCATATATCTGGTTGTTAAACAACAGTATGTTTATGTTCACATTTCTTCTCAAGGCATGAACTAAATGGTTTCCTCCAATCGAAAGCATGTCTCCGTCTCCGCCAACTACCCATACATCAAGATCAGGCCTCGCTAGCGCCAGTCCAGTTGCAATAGCAGGAGCGCGTCCATGAATACTGTGCATTCCATAAGTGTTCATGTAGTAGGGGAAGCGTGCTGCACACCCTATTCCGGAGACAAATACTGTTTTTTCTCGTTCTATTCCAAGTTCCGGCATTAAGAGTTGGAGCGCTGTCAAAATTGAGTAGTCACCACAACCTGGACACCATCTAACCTCTTGATCGCTAGTCCAATCAGCTTTTGTAGTTTGACTTGAATCGGTTTTGGTATTAGTCATCTAATGTCTCCCGGAGCACAAGATCGAGCTCTGCCGCAGTGAAAGGAACTCCTTTTACTTTTGTGACAGATTTTGCATCTACTAGATACTCTGCTCTGATTATTTTACTTAATTGTCCCAAATTCATCTCGGGAACTATGACCTTTTTAGCTTTGGATAAAAGTTCTCCAAGATTATTTGGGAATGGGTTCAAGTGCCTCAAATGAACATGTCCCACTTTGTAACCATCTTTACATGCACGCCCTACAGCGCCTTTTATCGCACCCCATGTTGAGCCCCAACCAACCACCAAAAGCTCGTAGTCCTGCGACCCGTCAACTTCGAGGTCAGGTACTTTAACTTTCTGGACGCGTTCTTGCCTTAAATCAACCATATATCCGTGATTTTCCGGATCGTAGCTGATGTTTCCAGTACCATCTTCTTTTTCAATTCCACCGATTCTGTGCATGAGGTCTGGTGTTCCTGGTAGAGCCCAGTCTCGAGCAAGATTCTCATCACGCATATACGGCCAGAAAACGCCATCCCCATCTTCATTGGTTTGATTAAATTCCGTTGCAAATTCAACATGTATCTGTGGCAATGTTGACGGGTCAGGCAGCAACCATGGCTCTGAACTGTTAGCCAAATATCCGTCGGTTAATAGAATCACTGGCGTTCTGTGTGTTAATGCAATCCTTGCCGCTTCAATCGCTACATCGAAACAATCTGAAGGCGTGCTAGCAGACACGATGGGAAGTGGAGCTTCACCATGTCTTCCATACATAGCAAGTAGAAGATCTGAAGCCTCAGTTTTTGTAGGTAAACCGGTCGAAGGTCCACCGCGTTGCACATCAACGACAATGAGAGGTAACTCTAGTGAAACCGCTAAGCCTAAAGTCTCTGATTTAAGGGCAACTCCGGGACCGCTGGTGGTCGTAACTCCCAGATATCCCCCATAGGCGGCACCAAGCGCAGAACCTATAGCTGCTATCTCGTCTTCCGCTTGGAAAGTCATAACGCCATGCCTCTTATGGCGAACTAGCTCATGAAGAATGTCAGAAGCAGGAGTGATTGGATAGGTGCCTAAGAAAAGGGGTCGGGTTGAAAGGTGGCTAGCTGCTATCAGCCCCCATGACAAAGCAGTATTTCCAGTAATACTCGTATAGGTTCCTGACGGGAGGGGAGCCGCTTTGATAGCCACCCTTTGGTCCCCTAGTTCAGCAGTTTCTCCAAAAGCATGACCAGCCTGAAAGGCTGCTCTATTTGCTGCGATAACCAAGTCTTTACCCTGAAATTTTTCATCAATCCAGTCAAGAGTTGGTTCAACGGGTCTGCTGTACATCCAAGAAACAAGTCCTAAAGCGAAAAAATTCTTTGAACGGTCTGCGTCTCGAGGTTTCACGCCCAAGTCTTTACAGACTTCTTTGGTTAATTCGGTCATTGGAACTTTGATAACACGATACCCATCTAGTTCTGAACCTTCTTCTAGAGGATTGTGACTGTATCCAGCCTTCTCAAGATTTCTTTCTTCAAAAGTATCTTCGTTGACGATTACCGTTCCGCCATTTACCAACAAGCCGAGATCTGATTTTAAAGCTGCAGGATTCATGGCCACTAGCACAGCTGGGGCGTCTCCGGGAGTGGTTATGTCGTGATCCGATATCTGAACTTGAAAAGCTGAAACTCCAGCCAATGTTCCGGCAGGAGCTCTGATCTCCGCAGGGAACTCTGGAAGTGTGGCTAAATCGTTCCCTGCCAGTGCGCTGGCATTGGTAAACCGGTCACCGGTCAACTGCATTCCATCGCCTGAATCACCGGCGAACCTTATTATGACTTTTTCGACCAGTTCCGCATCAGTTGGGATCACCTGACTTACGCTACCACGTGCGGGAGTTCCTTGATAAGCAGCGGGGTCATCCGAAGCAGGAACTTCAGGGCGAGACCAACTCGTCATTTCAGCAAGATTATCGGCAAGCTCTCGCCACTCAGCTGGATCCCAACCTTCGGCCACACCAAGCACTGACCCGTCTTGACGCACAACAGCGAACGAAGGTAGCGACTTAACTGCCAGCTCTTTGACTAGTTTTCTTTCTCTGTCAACAAAAGTAAGAATTCTGTCAGGAAGTGGACCTAGAAAACTTGCAGCTCCTTCGGGATCAGAACCAGCCACAACAAGAGCTACTCTTACATCCGCTCCCTGAAAATGACTTAGTATTCGATCCGCTGTGTCAAGTATCCATGAACTCTCAAGTGTGTATGGATCAAGAATTACCATTGCCATCGGAAATGTGGTTAGAGAATCTCCAAAAAGAGTTTTAGCACCTTCTATTTCTTGAATCTCAACATCCAAAATTGAAAACGTGGTCACTTATTTTCCTTAATTAATTCACGTAGATGGGAACTAGTCAATACCTGAACACTAACCAATCATTAATGACTTAGCTATGACCATTTAGAAAGATATTTACAAGCACGAAAATAACTTACACAGAAAAAACGGTTATAAGACATCAAGATTTAAATTCAAACTAGAGAGCTCAAGCTATAGAAATGGAGTCGTCCAGGTAAACGTCCTGAATTGCATTCAGAAGCTCAACACCCTCACTTAGAGGGCGTTGAAAAGCCTTTCTTCCACTTATCAAACCCATGCCGCCTGCACGCTTATTGATCACAGCCGTCTTTACTGCTTCTTGTAAATCACTTTCACCTGACGAAGCGCCACCACTATTAATCAAACCGACTCTCCCCATGTAGCAATTTGCTACCTGCCATCTACACAAATCTATTGGATGGTCTGTCGTGAGTTCTTCGTATACAAGAGGGTGAGTTTTCCCATAGCCCTCAATGTCATTAAATCCTCCGTTGACTTCAGGAAGTTTCTGCTTGATTACATCCGCTTCAATCGTCACTCCTATGTGATTGGCTTGTCCGGTCACGTCAGCAGCTGTGTGATAGTCGGTACCGTCTTTGTTGAACCCAGAATTCCTCAAATAACACCAGAGAACTGTAAACATTCCCAGTTGATGAGCCAAAGCAAAAGCCTCACTTACCTCAACTATCTGTCTCGTAGCCTCTTCAGAACCGAAATATATAGTCGCTCCAACTCCTGCTGCTCCCAAGTCATAGGCCTGTTCAACCGTCCCGTACATAACCTGATCAAATTTGTTGGGCAAAGTAAGCAATTCATTGTGATTCAGTTTCACGATAAAAGGAATACGGTGTGCATATTTTCTTGAAACAGCGCCTAGAACACCAAAAGTTGTTGCTACAGCATTGCATCCGCCTTCTATGGCAAGTTCAACTATATTTTTTGGATCGAAATAATTAGGATTAGGAGCGAAAGAAGCCGCTGCCGAATGTTCAATACCCTGATCAACAGGCAAAATTGACACATATCCTGTTCCCGCGAGTCGACCATGGTCTAGAAGCGACTGATAATTTCTCATGACCTGTGGATTTCTGTCAGTTTGACTAAAAATTTCAGTTACGAAATTGGGTCCTGGCGTAGTTAAAAGTTCTGCAGGTATCGCCTTAGACGAATGCTCTAACAGATAACCGGCCTCGTCTCCAAGAATTTTTTGAACATCCATTCTGTAAGTCCTCTCAAATATTAGAAGTATGATGCCACAGTTTTACCTTAGGCGCTTTGGCGCAAAGAGATGAACTTTTTTTGCACTTTAGTAAATTAACTTAAGTCTCTAACACGTTCACCGACATCAGCAAATTTGGGAGAATGTCTACGAATCCAGATGAACAATTCTCGCGCTCTAGGTAAAGATCCTGATTTTTCATACAAGTCACCTAGAGCATAAGCCCTCCTCAAATGGTGATCTTTGGGTTTTCTTGGTACTTTCCAACCTTTTTCAAGAATTCGAACTGCTTCTGAAGTTTTACCTTGATCATCTAATGATCCTGCTGCAACTAGGCGCCCTTCTGTGACGAGTGCCGCACTTGGCGAAGCCTTTCTTAACTCATCCCACAGGATTTCAACTTCCGCGAAATTCTTTTGTGCTCGATAGCAGTCTGCTAAAACTGGATGCTGTTCTGTGCTCCCAGTTATTAGGCGAAAGGATTCAAGATATTCGGCAGCGTCTACCCACTTACCTAGTCGGTAGCTGACTAAGCCAAATAATTCAACGACTTCTGCAACTTTCAAACTTTTCTCGTCTAATGAACTTAACTTTTTATGGGCTTCAGAAAATTTTTCGTCTTCGAACTTTTTGGCTGCGTCTTCTAATATTGAAACCGCTCGGGCTCCTCTCTTTTCACCTAAAATTTTTCGCAATGCTCTCCCAGGGTCTGGTAATTGATTGGGAATGTTAGGGGTAGGAACTCGCTTTTTTTTACTTTTGTTACCTTTGTGGTTTGTATTTTTCTGCTTTTTTCTAGCTCGATCAATTGCATCTTCAGCTTCGCTTCTTAAACGATCAGAAGACTCTATTTGTGTTGCTTCCTCTGTTGGGCTTCTAAATGAGGTTTTCAGATCTCTCTCTTCTTTGTCTTCTAACTCTTCTCTCTTTAACTTTCCAGCTCCATGCCTCGCAACACTGCCCCAATTTTTTGGAACATTTGTAGAGTCAGATGTTTTTTTATCCCGAGTTGAGTTAGGTGAAGATCTTCTATCTCTGCTCCTATTGCCAGCAGGTCTACCCTTTTCTCGATTACCTTTTGGCTTTCCCATTGGGCAACCATACCTCATGGTAGATGAGACGCGCACAGGGCGGGACTTTTCAGTCCCGCCCTTAGCGTTATTAATCCGGCAGCGTCCTACTCTCCCAGGGACCCACGTCCCAAGTACCATCGGCGCTGGTGGGCTTAACTTCCGTGTTCGGAATGGAAACGGGTGTGACCCCACCGCTATAACCACCGGAAAACCTTATGCTCTACCAATCGCTTGGAGAGCAAAATCTAAATTGTCAAAATACGTCAGAAGCCGTAAGACCTCCATAGCGAACACGAGCAAAACATATGTAATAAATATTTACCAAGCCCTCGGCCGATTAGTACCGGTCGGCTGAACACGTTACCGCGCTTACACCTCCGGCCTATCAACGTGGTGGTCTGCCACGGGCCTTACCCGGTTATCCCGGTGAGAGATCTCATCTCGAAAAGGGCTTCCCACTTAGATGCTTTCAGCGGTTATCCCTTCCGTAGGTCGCCAACCAGCCATGCTCCTGGCGGAACAACTGGCACACGAGAGCTACGTCCATCCCGGTCCTCTCGTACTAGGGACTGCTCCTCTCAATTCTTCTACACGCATAGCAGATAGGGACCGTACTGTCTCACGACGTTCTGA
>DBFL01000076.1:41737-41986 GCA_002294285.1 Candidatus Neomicrothrix sp. UBA881 | reverse complement strand
AGCAATAATTTTTAATCCGGGAAAAAGCCACTCTTAGGAGTGGCCTTTTCCATTTATGCGGACCTGTAAACAGTTGAAAATTACTACTATTAAGCAATCCATCTGAGGGGCCTCAACAATGAAAAAAATTATCTCAATTATCGCGATCTCTTTACTCGCTGCTTCATGTGGCGGTACATCTGATAACCCTGACATTTCTGCTGCTATCGAAAAAATAGAAGCTCAAGCTGCTACACCAACCACAACCAC
>DBFL01000076.1:34295-41407 GCA_002294285.1 Candidatus Neomicrothrix sp. UBA881 | reverse complement strand
CAACCACAACCACTGCAACTACTTCAATAATTCCAAGCAGCACATCAGCACCAATGGAAGAAACTCCATCTTCTGTGAACGAAGATATTTTTCAAGAAATCAATATGCAAATAACCCCCTTGCCGGAAAATCTGGGTTTTTTAGCCCCTCATTTTTCTAAGCACTTAGATATTTGGGGAACAAAAATTATTGCCACCCCTGGAACTCCTGATGAAAAAGTTATCCACGCTGCAAATATTCTCGCCGAGTACTTAGACAACGATGAAAATGGCATCCCTGATGACAATTTTGTTATATCAGCACTCGCAAATAACAAATCCATGATAACTATGGCAGCAACTGAACTCGACTTTGAAAAAATTCTTGACAAGATTGATCCTTTCGAGATTTTTGATAAAGGTTTTACAGTTCAAGATTTGTATGGGGATGAAACCGCTCCAGAATATAATTTCGATGCCTCTCTTGAAGAAGTCCACCATCTAATTCTCAACTACGGGTGGGGTGAGGTTTATCCAGATCAACTTCGGCAAGAAGAAGGCTCAGCTATTGCTGATGCTATGGATCTTGCCCGTGGTGGCCGTTTTGATAGCACACCCTCTCAGTACCCAGATGGAGCTTGGTTTACTTACTACGATTCAACATGCGATTACGAATGCATGGTCACCGAATACACATACTGGGCCCATACAAGTCTCCTAGGTGGACAAGTTGATCGCTTCGATGAGATAGGTCATGAGTGGAGAGCTAATACTCCTGAGTTGATGAGATCAGTTGATGATTTCGCTACTTCGATACTTCAAGACCCTCAGCTGAAACTTCCTAAATCTTTGCCGGACGGAAACTATCGTGGAATGGGAATAGCAAGTGTTGATGACCCTTCAACTACCGCAACACCAACCACGACCACCGCTGCACCAACTACTACTACCACTACGCCCGCTACGACGACCACAACCACCGCTGCACCAACGACGACTACGCTGGTGTCAGTCAATGGGGATCTTTACTCGGATGACCCGAAAATAGATTTAATCAACTTGAGCGCTACTCCGACTTCTGATCTTAAAAATTGGGCTAACTTCGCATCAAGCAAAATGGCTGAAAGAACTGCAAATATTCTGGTTGTTGGATACAACATTGGTGAGTCAACAGGAGGCGAAATTCCTGGCATGCCATTTGGAACTCACGAAGTCCTACTTTCACAGTCTGAAATTAATCTTCTTATAACTCAAATAGAAGAGTGGATGCTAAATGACCCCTGTATGGGCAGTAGCCAAGAGAGAGACCACCGGAACGAAGAACTCGAAAACTATCGTTTATGGTTGGAAAACGGTGGTGATGTTTCGACTCAACGGGGTCTTTGTGAAGAAACACGTTTCGTTATGATGGCATGGAGAGATGATATGCCCACTTGGGATCTTCAAAATTTTCTACTTCACGAGCTTTATCATGCTTTCCAACGTGATATTGAAAGTGAATGTAATGACATTATTGACCGCCAGGGTCGTGGCGAACATGTACATGCTGTTGTAGAAGGTGCGGCCGATTACTTTACTTACTTCACAGCAGACGAAATATACACGGATGAGGACCGACGAAACTATGGCCGTCTTGATTATGGAAGTCCGGCAGATTCATTGATGAGAGAAGCTGGAGGCTCAATAGAAAGCACTGGCACAAATGACGTGACAGGAGAAGGAATTGCTACGAGGGCAGCGGTTATGGTTCGTCTTATGGTTGAAAAAGGTTGGCTTTCACATGAAAGCATTCTGGATGGAAGTTTCCACCACAACTGTGCACGTGCCGATTTGAATCCTTCTAATCCTGATTTCGTTTTCGCTTGGGAAAACTGGTTCCGTTTTGAAGTAGTGCAAAACACTAATAACAGAGAATGGCGTTTTTTAGATTCAGTTTTAAACAACTAAGGCCGACCTCGTTCATCTAACTTTTTTGATGTAAAAATTGTCTATGGACTCAATCATCCAGCAACATCCAGACTGGAAACCACCTTACCTTGCTACTATTTTCACGACTCAGCTTGGTAAAGACCTTGAAGGGTATGAGGAAGCTTCTGACCTGATGGCGGAATTGGTCGAGAAATACGATGGTTTCATGGGTATGCATTCTGCCCGTGATGAAGAAGGGTACGGGATAACTGTCTGTTATTGGAAATCTGAGGATTCTATTAAGGCTTGGCGTGAAGATCTCGAGCATCAGGTTGCGCAGTCAAAAGGCAAAGGCGGCTGGTACAGCAAATACACTATTCAAATCGCTGAAGTAAAACGTTCAACATTTTTTGAGGAGCCATAGTGTTAAGTCTGAGAGCACGAGGTCTGCGTTTAATTATGAGACGCGCGAAACCGACAGAGGAACGAACTCTAGAGGAGGATAGAGAAAACTTTAAAAAAATCACTAGATACCCTCCCCCAAGAACAGTTTCCTGTGAGGAAATAACTCTCGGAGGTATAACTTCTTTACGTTTCACTCCTCGAAACCCGGAACCAGATTCCCATATCCTCTACTTGCATGGTGGTGGCTACATGATGGGTTCACCGGAGATATATCGTTCCCCAGTAGGCCTTATTTCTAATATGACAAACACTGTTGTAACTGCAGTTGATTACCGTTTAGCTCCAGAAAACCCCTACCCCGCCGGTATTGAAGATTGTGTTACTGCTTATTTAGCGTTAAAAGATGAGACTGGTGACACAATTGCCGTTGCTGGCGATTCTGCTGGTGGCGGAGCGACACTCGCCACGGCTGTTTCTCTACGTGACAACCACAGTCTTTCACCTAGTTGTCTTTATCTGATTTCGCCTTGGTTGGATTTGACACATTCCGGAGAGTCCATGAAAACAAAAGGTGGAGTGGATGTGATGCTCGCTCCAGATTGGATTCGTACAGCAGCTGACCGTTACAGAGGCGACGAAGATGCCAGCAATCCCGGCATATCTCCTCTTTTTGCTGATTTGAAAGACCTTCCTCCGATGCTCATTCAGGTTGGGGACGAAGAGTTGCTTTTATCTGATTCTGAAAGGTTGGCCGACCTTGCTTCGAAAGTCGGAGTTAAAGTCGAAATTGAAATCGCAAAAGGGTTATGGCATGTGTATCCACTTTTCGGTGGATTCATCCCCGAGGGAAAGAAGTCATTAAAAGAGGCTGTTAGATTCATTAATGAACATAACAAGTCTGAAAATAAACCGGTAAAAAAATGATTGAAAAAACTATTGAGAACTGGCATGCATTCCTGCGTAGTGATTTAGAGCTTGATGATCTTCTGCATGAGGAATGTGTTTTCTTGTCCCCCGTTGTTTTCAAACCCCTAAAGGGTCGAGAAATGACAAAGCTTTATTTAAATGCCGCTTATAAAGTTTTTCCAGGTGACGAAGACAATCAAGAAAATAAAGATTCATCAACAGGTTCTGGATCTTTCAAGTACACAAAATATATTCTCGACGGAAATCATGCAGCTCTCGAATTCGTAACAATTATCGATGGAGTCGAAATTAACGGTGTTGACATAATTACATGTGACAAAAATAGTCTTATAACTGAGTTCAAAGTGATGATACGTTCCCTAAAAGCAGTTGAAAAAATACAGGAACAAATGTCTGCAATGCTTGAAACCATGAACGAATCTTCATAGTTGATGACAAACCAACGGCGAGTAATGGTAGGCGCGAGCCTTTGCGGTTTTGTGTCCGGTTGGGAAGCAACCACGATGTTTTTCCTATTTCCTGAAATTCGAGATGTTTTAGCATCAGGGGATACCACTGATGCGGCATGGATACTAACCATCACAGGAGTTATCAGTTCTTCACTCCTTCTACAGGGTGGTCGTTTAGGTGAAAAATATGGATACCAGTCGCTCTACAAATGGGGAATGCTGTTTTTTGCCTTCACTAGTCTCTGTTGCGCTCTTTCACCTAACCTATGGGTACTAATCCTCTTCCGGGGTTTAACTGCCGTGTCATTAGCCATTATTTCGCCTTTAGCAGCCGCAATAATCGTGGCGAAAGCTGACCCTGGTTCAGAAAATATGGCTTTGGCGCGCGTAGGGGTTTTTGTTGGCATGTCTGGGGTAACGGGACCTATCGTTATAACTCTTCTCATTGATTCTTTCTCATGGAGATTTGGCTATTTTTCACAAATACCTATTGCCATTTTGGCTGCATTTCTTTCCTGGAAAGACGCAGAGATACCTGGAAGAAATAAAAGAAGAGAAATTGATTTTGTAGATTCAACACTTGCCGTTTTGGCAGTCGGCTTTCTAGTTTTCTCTTTATCAAAAGCTGATGAATGGGGTTGGCTTTCTAGAAATTTTCTAGGAACGGTGCTTATCTCGCTTTTTTTGACGCTAATGGTATTACGTCGATCAAAAATTAGCGATGACCCGCAGATACCTTTGCCACTTTTTAAAAGACGTAAATATAAATTCACTTCTCTTTTGGCTTTCACTATCGCGTCTACTTTTTTCTCCCATTGGTTAGTTCTTTTACTTTTCTTAACTGATATTTGGGATTTCGGTTTGATAAAAGCGAGCATCTTACTGACTGTCATGCCTGGAATGGTTACTGCAATTTCGATACCCGCTGGTCGAATGGCAGACAAGTATGGACACTTCCCTGTGATCTTTTGCGGTGTGTTCATCTACACACTCGGATTTTTACAGTTTTGGATTTTTGCTGATGAGAAAGAATCGCTCATTTCTCTTCTGCTAACAGTTTCTTGTGCCGGTTTTGGCATGGGCACTATTTGGCAGTTGCTGTCTGTTTCAGCGTCTCAAAATGTTCAACCGGATCGTATAGGTTCTGCTTTGGCCTTTGTCAATTCGATTCAACGTGTCGGATCTGCTTTTGGAATCGCCTTAGCTGCCACCCTTACTTTCAGTGGTACAGACCAGCCAACCGCTGCCCTGTACCAAAGAGGTGTGGGATTTATAGTGATAACTTCACTCGTCAGTCTTCTATTAACTTTTGGTCTAATTGACAAGAGTAAGAATTCTGTTCAAACATCTACTTGAATGTCGGACCTTCATTCTTTACGCGCTCCCAAGAGTTGCCGTCATATTGACGTACCACTCTCGCTGGACTTCCAACTGCAACTGAATGAGAGGGTATTTCACCGGTCACTACAGAATTTGCACCGATAACTACATGCTCTCCTATTTTTGAACCAGGAAGAATTATTGCTCCAGATCCAATCCAACTGCCTTTGCCTATTTCCACAGCCTGTTCATTAGGCAACTGTTTACCGATTGGGATGTCAAGTTCTTTATAACCATGGTTCTGGTCTGTTATGTAAACGTTCATTCCGGTGAAAACGTCACTACCTATTTCTATGGCCAAGTGTCCAATTATCGACGTGCCTCTTCCTATCAGGCAACGGTCTCCGATTCGCACGACAGGATTCGTCACCATTTCCTGCCCTGGACCCATTCCAGCTGAAAGGGTTACATGTGCCGCGATTAGGACATCTTTTCCTATCCATATCCACTTTTCTCCGAAACCTGATCCGGTTGGCCAAGAAATGCTTGAACCTTGTCCGAATTTTCCGAATCTTTTAGCCCTAATATCTTTCGGTCCAATTACCGCCATGCGGGTGAACAGTTCTGAGGTCGTCCTTACAATCCCGCCAATTAAAGGTCTGACAAAACCGTAAAAAGAACTCATCCAATGACCCTACTTTGAACTATTCAACGTCATACGGTAGTTCAATCGGTGGTAGCGGAGTGTTCGATTGATTCCATGCAGCCACTTCTTCCTTGTCACAAGCAGGACATAGGTAAACAACACTAAGAGACTGTATTGAAAGTTGCGTTCCACGAGATTTATCTACTATTGAACGTACCGCCACTCGCAAATCTCTTGTTCCACACTTAGAACATTGTGGTTTGAGATCCCTCTCCCATTCAACTCCACACTCGCCACAAGTTACAGTTATTGACTCTTTTCTATCTGTTTCTTTTGAATCACCCGAAAGATTTTCTTCCTCACCGCAATTAGGACAGGATGTATCGTTCATGAGGTGAATTGTAAAATCTATATTTTCTTCAGAACTGTAACCCAGCCACCTATACCAGCTTCTGGAAGGTGATCACCATACTCTTGAAAAAGAACCTCTATTGCACCATCCTCGGCAAGCTCATTGATTTTTTCACCGACAGAATCACCTTCCCAGTAATGCTCATTTAAACCAATAACTAGCAAGCCTTGATGTTTCAAAATTCTCAACATCTCACGTAGGGCTTCAGTTCTTACATGAGCAAATGCTAGAACTCCAACAGCTGAAATAGAATCATAAATTTCTGCTTCGACTCCCAGAGATTCGTTTATATCCGCCAGAAACAGTTTTTGATAAACATCTGTCTTTTTAGCTTTTTCGAGCATCGCTGGGGAAAAATCACATCCATCGATATTTTTGAATCCGTAATCTTTAAGCGCTATTCCTGATAGTCCACTTCCACAACCAATGTCTAATATTTTGATTGCTTCTGTTGGAGAATAGCTGGCTAATGCGGCAGCACACCGTTCAGGCTGGGCATATTTGTTTGCAGTGATTTCTTCATCATAGGTTTCAGCCCAAGCCTCGTAATGAGCAAAAGTTTCCTCATTGCTTTCAAGTTTGTAAGTTTGACTTAAAAATTTCTCTTCAGGCATTTCCCCCACCTACACCATTAACACTATCTGAATAGTGTTAATTAAAAGCTATTAATCAGAATGATTTAAGACTTTTACCGCAATTCCTTATTCTCTCGTACACTAATAACATCGTGTCATTAGACATGAGTTAATAAATGTAAGGAAATAAAAGTATGCCTACAGGCACTGTGAAATTTTTTCTCAACGAAAAAGGATTCGGCTTCATTTCTGTTGATGAGGGAGAGGACATTTTTGTTCACTACTCAAACATTGAAGGTGATGGATACAAAACTCTTGATGAGGGTCAAACCGTTGAGTTTGAAATCGGTGAAGGTAAAAAAGGCCCTGAAGCCTTAAACGTAAATAAAATCTGAGTTAACTCTTAATTTCGTTCCCTTAACCAATACAAAATCTCTGTCTTGACAAGTTCAGTTTGTTACTTGAATAAGAGCACGCCCAAAATCAGACACG
>DBFL01000076.1:28360-33909 GCA_002294285.1 Candidatus Neomicrothrix sp. UBA881 | reverse complement strand
AACTAATCATCATCTTGCTCCATGACCACATCCCAACGGTCCAAACACTCTATGCACCTGTATGCCACTACATCACCAGGCTCTACTTCACTTTCTGGATTGATCAACAGTTTGCAGTTCCCCCCACAATCAACACACACAATGTTTTCCGGGGCTTTCATACCTTCACATTACTTGTTACCACTGTCATAGTTGTATAAGTTTTTTGGCTACTGTCTATTTGATAGCCATTGGAGGAAAAATTTGATTGCATCAATTCTCCATCCGGGAGAAATGGGTATTTCGGTTGCTGCAGCTGCAGTTCAATCGGGTCACAGTGTTTTGTGGGTTTCAGATGGCAGATCTGATAAAACTAAAAAACGGGCAGAGTCACTCAAACTCAAAGATGTTGAAAAACTTTCTGAACTTGCTGAAAGCGACGTAATTTTTTCAATCTGCCCCCCTCAGGTGGCCATAGAAACAGCGACCAGTGTGAGCGCAACTGATTTTAAAGGCCTGTATGTAGATGCAAATGCTGGATCCCCTGAAACAAAAAAATTGATTTCTGAAATTTTGAATAAAAATAATATAGATTTCGTAGACGCTGGGATTGTTGGTCCGCCTGCTAATTTTGAAGGGTCTACGCGTATGTACGTTTCGGGCGAAAGGTCTGAAGAGGTTGAAGATTTTTTTTCAAACGGACTTCTGGATGTTCGCTCAATCGGAAGTGAAATAGGTAAAGCAGCGTCTTTAAAAATAGCTTACGGAGCTTGGACCAAAGGTTCTAGTGCTTTAATTCTTGCTGTCAGAGCGATGGCAAAAAGTAGTGGTGTGGAAAAAGAACTCATAGAGGAATGGAAATTGTCCCAACCCAGTGCTGAATCGTTGACCTTGTTATCAGCATCTCTTAATTCACCTAAAGCATGGAGATTTGTCTCAGAAATGCAAGAAATCTCTAAAACTTTTGAAGCTGAAAATATTCCTAGCGCCTTCTGGGAAGCCGCTGCTGAAATCTATGCACGTTTGAGCAAATTTAAAGATTTTTCGGAAGACCAGTTAGATATAGATACAGTTCTTGAGAAACTTATTGAGTGAATTAAGATATTTAACGGCTTTGAAATTAGACTTCGCTAATCACGGTTTTCTAAAACTGCGTCACTCGTCCCCTGACCGAAGATTATTTTTATGACAGAAATATGCGGAAATTACGATCCGGCTTTTGCACAAGTTGTGGACGCTTTTGAAAAAAACTTTGAAGAAGGGGATTTGGGTGCTTGCTGTGCGGTTTTTGTAGATGGTCAAGTTGTTGTCGACATCTGGGGTGGCATTGCCGACTTTGAAAAAAATACCCTGTGGGAAAAGGACACCATTGTAAATGTCTGGTCCACTACAAAAACAATGGCTGCAATTTGCACTTTAATGCTTTATGACCGCGGTTTAATTGACCTCGAGTCCCCTGTTTATAAATATTGGGATATCTTCGCTCAAAATGGCAAAGAGAATGTGTTAATTTCTCATCTACTTTCTCATTCTGCTGGATTACCCGGTTTTGATTCCCCTATTACTGAAGATCAACTTTTTGATTGGGATTACACTTGCAATCGACTTGCTTCTCAAGCAACTTGGTGGGACCCGGGTAGCGTTTCGGGCTATCATCCGATGACTCAAGGTTGGCTACTTGGAGAAGTTGTAAGGCGAGTAGATGGCAGAACTTTGGGCAATTTCTTTAGAGAGGAAGTTGCCGAGAAGATCGGCGCAGATTTTCATATCGGCCTGAGTGAGAAACATTTCGATCGAGTTGCTCTTTTAGACACTTCCGCTGTTGACGGGCCCGTGGTGCTAACAGATGAGACTCCCCATCATTTCGTTGAACGTGTTGAACAACATGGCAGGTTAGGTGCGAAAATAGCCAACTCTGACCGTTGGAGGAAGTCTGAGTTCCCAGCCGCAAATGGACATGGGAATGCAAGATCAGTTGCATTCATTCATAATTTGATCGCTTGTAATGGAGCTTCTGATGAATTTGAACTTCTTTCTCCTGACACCGTGAAGAGAATTTTTGAAATCCAAACTGACGACACCGATCTAATTCTTGGTGTTCCCATTCGACATGGAATGGGATTTGGTTTAAGAAGTGACTTGATGCCTATCAGTCCAAATGAAAATGCATGTTTTTGGGGTGGATGGGGAGGTTCTCTCGCAGTGATCGATGTAGATGCAAGAATGTCTTTTGCGTATGTGATGAATCGTATGGCTCCAAGTCTCCAACACGATATGAGAGCAGGCCGCACTCTTATGGCAACCCATGCTGCGCTAGCTTCTAGCTAATTAACGTACTGATGGAACAGTCGCAAAGTCCGAAAATACCTTTCGGTATCTATGCATTAATGGTTTCTGCATTCTTTGCCTCTATGTCGCAAATTGGCCAAATCACAATCATTGGCAAACAGGTTTGGGACATGACAGGGAACGAACTTGATTTGGGCCTAATAGGCGTAGCCGAATTTTTACCAGTTGCTTTGTTGGCGCCAATAACCGGTTCAATAGCTGATCGATTTGACAGAAGGCGTGTGCTTGCAATTGCCCTTTTCGGTGAGGTAGCGGTCTCAGTTCTTCTATTCCTATACATCCGGACTGACCCAACTTCCTTGAAACCAATTTTTGCTTTGATTCTTCTATTCAGTGTCTTTAGGTCTTTCGCAATGCCAGCTAATCGTGCACTTCCAATTGATTTGGCTCCATCTGGAACCATAGAACGAGTTGTAGCGTTGAAAGCCGTATCTTTCATGGCTGGAACTGTTGCTGGACCGATTATTTTTAGTTTTGTTTTTGTAGCCGATATAGCTCTCCCCTATTTAACCGCAGCAATAGGAATTACTATCGGAATAACACTCCTGTCTTTGGTCCCTAAACCTCAAGTCATGCAATATAAGCCAACTGGAACTAGCCAAGTTATAAAAGATGCTTTTGAAGGTTTGCGTTTCATCAGAAGAACACCGATCCTTTTTGGTGCAATCAGTCTTGACCTTTTTGCCGTGCTTTTCGGAGGGGTGATTGCCTTGTTACCTGCTATCGCCGAAGAACGTTTAGGAGTTGGAGCGGTGGGTCTCGGATGGTTGCGTGCATCAGTTGGGATTGGTGCGGGGATAACAATGCTATCCCTTTCCTTCAAACCGTTGAAACGAAACGTGGGTAGACGACTCATCCATATGGTTGGAATTTTTGGTTTGGCAACTATAGCGCTCGCTATGACTCAAAGTTTCGCTGTTGCCTTCATTCTTTTATTCATTGCAGCGTCAGCTGATGCTGTCTCAATGTTTATTCGCGCCAGTCTTGTTCCTCTCGCCACACCAGAACAAATGAGGGGTCGTGTCCTTGCCGTCGAAAGTGTTTTCATAGGCGCTTCAAACGAACTAGGAGCTGCGGAATCTGGTGTTGCGGCGGCATTATTAGGTTTGGTGGGAGCGATACTTTTTGGAGGTGTGGGAACTCTTCTAGTTGTCATATTGTGGTGGCGGCTTTTCCCTGCGCTTCGTTCTGTAGATAGATTTGAGGATGTAAGAGCATCTCAATAAATACCCAGCAGAGAGGAAAAATGAACCAATTAGATAAAAAGAATTTGACCATTCTGTCAGATGACGCTTCGGAAATTGAAGTTTTATGGAAGGACGGCAAACCTCTTATCAACCAAGATGACATTAAGAGAATTTTAGGTTGGGAACTTAAAGCTGAAGGACTCTGCAAAGACAATGTGTGTGTTCCTTTTTCGGTGTCAGACGATCATGTGGGATCAGAATTTTTCGACCTTTTACAACTCGCAGAAACGCTTGGCTTTTCGACTGTTTTAGATTACGAATCCAACTTTCTTGCGATTGACACTTTTTCTGCTCTTAGAGCTTCAGCTCTCTCAGATAAAAAAGCCCCAGATATAAAACTTCCTGACATTGATGGAAATGTGCGCTTCCTTTCTGAGTGGAGTGATAAGAAAAAGTTGCTTGTGGCTTTTTCTAGTTGGTGAGGATGTGCTTTTGATCTGCCAGGTTGGCAGATACTGTTCGAAGATTTAAAAGACGAAAATTTCGTTGTGATAGCAGTTGCTATAGACGAAAACGTTGAGGCCGTTAGAGAACTAGCAAAAGAAGCCACTTATCCTGTTCTTATTGATGCTGATCATCTTTTCAGTGACCTCTATGCGGTGAGCAATGTTCCAACTGTTATTTGGGTTGATGAGAATGACAAAATTGTACGACCAAATGCAGGTGAATTCGGCACTGATACTTTCTCTGAACTGACTGGTATTTCATGTGTCGATCATATGGATCAGGTGAAAGCATGGGTTAGAGATAATGAACTACCTGAAGATGCCAACTATGTGGTAGATGACTTCAATGTAGATGAAATTAAAGCTCGTCTTCATTTTCGGATTGCTGTGAACACATTAAGAAAAGGATTAAATGAAGTTTCTGATCGCCACTTCGATAGGGCCGAAGAGTTAGCTCCGTTGGATTTCACGATCGCAAGAGCGGCCATGCCTCTTCGTGGCGGCAATCCTTTTGGGGAAGAGTTTTTTGATCTTTATGAAAGGTATCAAAGTGCCGGATCCCCTTACCATGGTATTTCACGCAAAACAGCAAGATTGGGGAAAAATGATTAGGAATGTGGTTGTTTGGGGAACTGGAAATGTCGGCAGGCTAGCAATAAGAGCAGTAGCCTCTCATGAAAAATTGAACCTAAGCGGTGTGATTGTTCATAATGATTCCAAAATTGGAGTTGATGCTGGAAGCATCGCTGGTATAGGTGAATTGGGAGTCGTCGCCACTAATGACATTGGGATTGCTGAATCACCTGATGTTGATGCAGTTGTTTACACCGTGAATGCTGATTTCCGTCCCGACGACTCGCTTTCTGAGATTATTCCTGTACTCAGATCTGGCACGAATGTTGTGTCGACTAGTTTTCATCCTTTGCTTCACCCGCCTTCTACTCCTGAGCCTATGCGTTCTCAGGTTCTTGAAGCGTGTGAAGTAGGTGGGTCTTCTATTTTTGTTTCTGGAATTGATCCTGGTTGGATAATCGATGTGCTTCCTATTTTTTTAGCAAGCATGGGATCAAACATCACCGAAGTGCGCGCACAGGAAATTGCCAACTACGCCGGTTACGACCAGCCAGACGCTGTTAGATTCTTATGCGGTTTCGGTCAACCCATGGACTACGATGCACCCATCCTCACCGATTGGGCTCTCATGCAAGTCTGGGCTCCTATGATCAGAGTTTTAGCAGACGGGTTCAAAGTTGAACTCGAAGAAATTATTACTGAGGTTGACAAACGACCTCTTGAGAAAGATGTTTTTGTTGAAGGAATGGGTGATTTTGAAACCGGAACTCAAGGTGCCCTTCGTTTTGAGGTCAAAGGGATAGTCAACGGCAAACCCCTCTTAGTCATAGAGCATGTAACAAGAATTGATGACGATTGTGCCCCCGAATGGCCGAAAAATAGTCCAGAGGGTGGTTTTCATAATGTAATCATCACTGGGGATCCGTGTTTAACAGTTTCTGTCCACGGCGAAGAT
>DBFL01000076.1:0-27984 GCA_002294285.1 Candidatus Neomicrothrix sp. UBA881 | reverse complement strand
GTCAACGCGATAGTTCCGGTTTGTGAAGCTGACTCTGGAATTATCCACCCGCTTGATTTGCCAACTAATTTGGGTTTCTCACAAATAAAATAGCATTAACTTTTTTACAGTATCGAAGGTGTGGGGTTATCTATTCCTAAATAATTCGCTAAAGAAGCGGTAACCATATTTGGTATGGCTGGGTTCGAATTTTCTTCCATGAAACCAGCATCCACTAGACGATCTCCAAGTCTTATAAATATCGAACAGAATCTCATGGTCGCAAAAACCTCCCAATAATGGGTGTCTCTGGTTTCTTTTCCAGTGAAATTTTCGTAGATCTCAACCATTTCCTCTCTTGTTGGATAACCGTTCATTCGTTTTACACCCATATCATCAAAGCTCATTCGGTCGAACATCAGCCACCATCCAAGATCTGCTTCAGTTGGTAAAAGCGAGCAGGCTTCCCAATCTAAAATTGCCGCCGCTTCATAGTTTTTCCAAATGATATTCCCTATTCTTGAATCTCCCCATGAAAGACCGACTCTTGAATCTTGCGGGTCATTTACTTCAAGCCAGTTAAATGCCTCTTCTAATACTGGATGTTCTCTTCCCTTTAGTTCCAATAAGGAATACTCTCGCCAAATATTTATCTGGCTCTGTGTAGTCGGATTTCCTGAGCCGCTCGAATCTAACCATTCCAAACCTGATTCTTGCCAGTCGATCGAATGTATACCAGCCATCGCCTTTAAGCCACTCTCAATTAAACGTCTTCTTTCTTCAGGTGTCGACGAATCAACTAAAAATCCTTCAACTGTATAACGCGGATTGTCACTTGGAACTTCCCCTTCGATAAAACTCATTGCGAAAAAAGACCTGTTAAGCGGCTCAAGGTTTTCTTCGTAACTTAATATTGCAGGTACGGGGACAACGTTCTGTTCGGCAACGGTTTTCATGATCCTGTGTTGTAAGTAACATGACTTTTCAAGACCTGGTCGCTGAACAGGAAACATTCCGCCGTCTTTTGGTTCCATGCGACCCACGAACTTTTCAGTGATCTTTTTCCCTTCTTCTTCCCAAGCAGCTGTGAAAATAATTGTCTCGTTAGAAAACCCTGTTGCTACTGGGATGTCAAGTTGAACAATTTCAAGATTTTCAGCTCCGTGTTTCTCTTTGGATAAATAGTTCTTTATGGCTACCTCATAGCCTTTCTGGTCAATTGGAAGCATTACTTAGACTTTCCGATATAACTTTTCGTGCAACATTTTCTCCTTCTTTTATTAAATCCGGAACATTTTGGAAATCTATATCTAGATCTCCATCTGGATCTTGCAGCGCTATATGAAGAACTTTGACACTTTTTGGCACATCCGCCCATTCTTGTCTCGTTAACTCGGCTGACGCTGCACGAAATCCGATCATCATCAAAGAAATAGCTGTCTGTTTTTCTGGTGGTAGAAACCTACTCGCAACATCTAGAACTACAAGGTTTGTTGGTTTTAACGAAACGGCCTTTCTTAAAGGGACGTTTGATACAACACCTCCATCCAAGTGGTAGTCGTTGTCTTCAAGCAGGACTGCGGGCAAAAGACCTGGCAGTGCTGCTGAAGCTAGAAGTAAATCAACACTAGGTCCTTTGTTCCACCAATTAATTAAGCCGGTTGAAGCACTTGTAGTGCCTAAGTGGAAAGGGACTGCTGTTTGGTTAAGTTTTTCAACAGGAACATTACTTTCGAGTAGTTTTCTTAACTTCTCACCTGTGTCGAAACTTGCTTTACCTCTGAGTATCGACGTAACACGTCTGAGTGCGTTGCCGCTGATTGGAGGTTCCTCGGCTGCTTCAATCCAAAGTTTCTCTAGTTCTTTTACCTGATGCAACTGTGGATTACATGCAAACCAGAAACCATTTAAAGCTCCAATTGAAACCCCGACTATCGCGTCAGGTTTTATTCCCGCTTCACATAAAGCTTTCAACATTCCTATTTGTGCGGCCCCTCTAACCGCACCACCTGATAAAACAAAAACAGTTCTTGGTTTTCTTCTCGGAACCCAACTAGGTCTATTTGGAAACTTCATAGATATTTATCAAGGTAGCTTGATTAGCTCTTAAATCCGTTGGCAACTATTTGTTTTGGTAACGATCAGAAAGAAGAGCCACCAATGATGTAAATAAAAAGAAGACAGCGATGAACAAGGCTGTCTTTATTTCAATAATCCCCATTCCGCTTAGAACTAACAACAAAACCAGAAGTAGTGAATTTAAGAAGTAGGAACTTTTCATTTTTTATAGTTTTGGGCAAAAGAATTACTCATCGATTAATTCTTTTCATTACTTTTAGGCCATGCTTCGCGTATGCGAGTCCAAGTATCAATAAGGCTTTCTGGCATCACACGCGTATTGGCGGTGACAGTAGTGAAATTCGTGTCACCACTCCATCTTGGAACTAGATGAACATGGAGATGGTTAGGAACTCCTGCTCCGGCAGCTTGTCCCTGATTCAGACCTATGTTCATTCCTTCAGGAGAAAACACATCCTGCAAAACAACAGTTGCATCTGTAACCATTTTCCATAAAGACTGGTTTTCCTCCTCTTCTAACTCACCGAGGGTTTTTACAGGTCTTCTCGGAACCACAAGAAGATGACCACTTGTGTATGGATAAGCATTCAAAAGAACCATTGTTAGCATTCTTTTTTCAATAACAAAAGTTTCCTCATCCGGAAGTTGACTTTCATCAATTAACGAAAACAAAGTTTTGCCCGAGTTGCCTACAAGTCCTTCGCCTTTAGTCTCAGACAAATACTCAACACGCCATCCAGCCCATAAGTTTTCCAATTTGTTCAAACTCGGTTACCTACTTCTTTATCTAAACGAAATAAAAAGTCTTTCAACGACAAATCACGTTCAGGCTCATTGCTCCCTCTGGTGTTATCTGCAACAGTTTCATTTTTCTGATCCTCATCACCCACTACTAGCAGATGTGGAATTTTTTCAACTTTGCCCTCTCTAACTCTCTTGCCTAAAGGTTCATCCGCTATATCAATCGTCGCCCTGTAGCCTTTACTTTCTATTTCTTCCAACACTTTCTCTGCATAACTCTGATGTTCTGCTGCAACAGGCAGTATGCGAACCTGTTCAGGAGAAAGCCACGTTGGGAATGCGCCTGCATAGTGTTCTATCAAAACTCCAACAAATCTCTCGACAGAACCCAATAAAGCTCGATGTATCATTACCGGCTGATGTCTTGCCCCGTCGGTTCCTATGTACTCAAGACCAAAGCGCTCTGGAAGGTTGAAGTCCAACTGGATAGTGGTCAATTGCCATGGTCTGCCAATGGCGTCATTCACATCCATGTCAATTTTCGGACCGTAGAAAGCTCCTCCTCCTTCATCGACTATGTAGGGAAGTCCTTCTTTTTCGAGAGCTTCCCTAAGACCCTCAGTTGCAATATCCCACAAATCATCATCGCCAACAGATTTTTCCTGAGGTCTTGTGGACAGTTTTGCTTGAAAATCGGTGAATCCAAAATCCCTTAATACTGAAAGGCAGAAAGCTAAGAGAGATGACAATTCTTCCGGAACTTGCTCTCGTGTGCAGAAAATGTGTGAATCATCCTGGGTGAACCCTCGACTTCTAAGGAGACCATGCACTGCGCCCGACAGTTCATACCTGTACACAGTTCCTAACTCAAAATATCGAGTTGGTAAATCCCTATAACTACGTTGTGAACTTCTGTAAACCATTACATGAAATGGACAGTTCATTGGTTTCGGATAATAAGTGGCTCCATCCATCTCCATAGGTGGGTACATGCCCTCCGCGTAAAAATCCAAATGGCCGCTAGTTTCCCAAAGAACCGACTTGGCAATGTGGGGACTGAATACAAAATTGTAACCACCATGCTCATGTCTGGTCCTACTGTAATCTTCAATTACTTTTCGTATCAAAGAGCCTTTAGGGTGCCATACAGCTAATCCGGGTCCAAGATCTTCAGGCCATGAAACAAGATCAAGCTCTGTTGCTAGTCTTCTGTGGTCCCGTTTTTCTGCTTCAACTAGCCTTTCTAAATAGTCTTCCAATTCTTTTTTAGTAGCCCAAGCGGTTCCATATATTCTTTGCAACATTGGCTGCTTTTCATCACCTCTCCAATATGCGCCCGCTACTTTTTGGAGTGCAAAATGTCCAAGTTTTCCTGTTGAGGGCACATGCGGTCCCGTGCACAGATCAACAAATTCTTGACCGTTTTTGTAATAACTTATTGAACCTTCTGCAGATGCTTCATTAGACATCTCAGCATCCACTTCACCGCTTGAAACTTTCTCAATAATTTCCTTTTTGAATCTGTGATTTTCGAAAATTTCCAGAGCTTCTTCAGACGGAATTTCATATCTTTCAAAAATTTGATCCTCTTTGATTATCTCACGCATTCTTTTTTCAATATTCTGCAAGTCATCTTCAGTGAAAGTGGCTCCGTCAGGGAGTTCGAAATCGTAATAAAATCCGTCTTTGATAGGTGGACCTATGGCATAAGTAGCCCCATCCCAAATACTTAAAACTGCTTGAGCCAGCACATGTGCTGTGGAGTGTCTCAAAACGTACAGCCCATCTTCAGTGTCAGGAGTAATAACAGAAACGCTGTCTCCGTCGGAAAGAGTTTCGTTCAAATCTCTTGGCTCTCCGTTGACTTTGAGTGCTAGAGCCGACTTAGCCAAACTTCTACTAACGTCAGCTGCTAGATCTGTTCCGGTGGAACCTTCTGGCAAGGCTCGAGTCGACTCGTCTGGGAGAGTGACTTTAATTTCGGTCATATAACGAGGTTAGCTAATTAGAGGGTGAACATTCAGTGTTTTTAAGAACTTAAATAAACTAAATGCCTAATTATCTTCAATACCTATGAACCGTAAAGCAGCTCTCGTTTTATATCTACTGTTCAACTGAAGTATTACTGCACTAAAAGCTTCGATGGCAGTTGCGTTTGATAGGCCACCTGCATCTAGGGGTCTTATTCCAGGGATCTTGGAAAGGAGTTGTATGGTCTCATCTGTAGCTTTCATATGGTCAGAACTAACCAGTACATCGCTTTCAACTTCTTCGTTCAAGTCGCCTAATTCATTAGCAGGTACATGGTGCATAGCAGCTGCAACATATGAATCCTGTATCACAGACTGAACAGTTGCCGCTACAGATCCCCGAGGAGGAACTAATGGCTGAAATTCGCCTGCAACTCGAGCTATCGCGTTGGACATACACACAACAATTTTTCCATGTAATTGATCAGCTACCGAACGGGCAGTTGTAGCAGCAGCATCCCATGGAGTTGCTATAACTATTAAGTCTGCTTTTGCGGCATCGACATTTTCTGCTGCTGTAATTTGCAACTCTTTGTCCGGCCATTCAGAAACTATCTCATCGCGAATTTCCATAGCTCTATATTTACTTCTTGAACCAACTATGACCTCACATCCGACTGATGCCAGTCTTGCTGCTAAAGCTTTTCCGGCTGGTCCTGTTGCTCCCAATAACCCTATTTTCATGCTGATGATCATAGGCAAATTTGAGCCTCGAAGCACTAATGTGATGCTTTTTATACATATTCGTTTAATAAATCACGAATTATAGTTGTCAATCACATAGTCTTTTTGAAGAAAGGATCTTTAGCTTTGGGTTTATTGGATGGCAAACGGCTCCTCATAACTGGAGTTTTGACTGATGCTTCTCTTGCATTCGCTGTTGCTGAACGTTCAATAGCAGAAGGTGCAGAAGTGGTTCTTACAGGGGCGGGACGTGGACTTAGCCTTACACGCAGAACCGCAAAAAAGCTGGACCCGCAGCCAGAAGTTTTAGAATTCGACGTTACCTCTGTCGAACAGGCAAGCGACTTACACAACTGGCTGAAAAATAATTGGGGAGAAGTTAACGGAGCTCTTCATGCAATAGGTTTTGCACCAGAATCCTGCTTAGGGGAAGACTTCATGTCAGCCAGTTGGGATGACGTTAAAGTAGCGATGGAGATATCTGCATATTCGTTTAAGACTGTTGCAGAAGTAGTTTCACCCTTGATGCCCAGAGGGGGTTCAATTGTCGGACTTGATTTTGATGCCCGGTTTGCTTGGCCTGCCTATAACTGGATGGGAGTTGCAAAGGCAGCCCTTGAATCTACTTCTCGTTATCTAGCTAAATCACTTGGCCCGTCTGGAATAAGAGTCAACCTGATTGCTGCCGGTCCTATAAAAACTATGGCTGCAAAAAGTATCCCAGGTTTCTCTGAATTCGAGGATGCTTGGGATGGGCGCTCCCCCTTGGGTTGGGATGTTGAAGATCCTGAGCCTGTAGCCCGTTCATGTGTGGCATTATTTTCTGACTGGCTTCCCGCCACAACGGGTGAACTGTTACACGTTGACGGCGGCTACCATTCGATTGGTGCTTAATCCCACTCAAAATTTCCGTAGGGAAATAAAAATGTTTCACGATCTTCTTCTTGACCATGATTTAACGGCATTTCCATTGGAATCCGATTAGTGCAATGACGATGGGCTATTTGATAAGGATTTAGTTCATTGCCCTTACCTACAGGGCCTGCATGAAACTCGAAATGCAAATGAGGTCCCGTGGCATTTCCGCCTGCTCCTAACTGGCCGATAACGTCACCTGCGGCAACTTTTCCAGATTTACTTCCATACCTGTACAAATGAGTCCCGAAATAGTAGTCACCATTGTCTGCAATCAACCTGAAAGATTTACCCCCTACCGAGTCCCAAAAGAAAGCTATCGTCCCATCCACAGGAGCAAGAAGATTGGCTCCATGAAAACCCACTATGTCAACTCCCCTATGAAGGCCCCTCGGTCTTTTTTCATTCCATGAGTCATAAAATTTGACTTTTCCCTCCACTGGACAAACCCAGTCTTCAGAGTTAACTAGTTGCATTACTTTTTCTATATTTTCTGATCTTCTCTTATTTGTCTTAAGGAACTCTTTATCTTCGTCATCGATCTCCTCTAATTTATTAGCGCGGTTAACCATGAGGATTTCTGCCCCTCTTATCTGATCAAGTAAAAGTTGGGTTATCTCTCCAAAGGACTGTTCGATTGAATTTTGACGCAAACGTATCGAATCAAAAAAAGTTTCGAAGTCATTGAGAGTAACTCTGGTTCTATCAATACGATTTTTTACAATTGAAACTAGTTCCGCTGCTTTTGAAGTAAAAAATGGAAGAGTGTCATCGCGTTCCAACAAAAATGGGGAATCATTATCTGCCATTTCAATGATTCCAACCTGCTCGTCCAAAGCAGACGAATTACTTACAGTAGCTACTGTAAAGGCCGAGATAACAATAAGAATGCTAAGAGTTTTAGACATCAATCAACATTACATTTCTAAGTCGCCAAGCTTACGGCAATAAAAATAATCATCAGTTTAAATTACTAGCCAGATCGGATTCATCTTCAATATCTCCAACAAGTTCCTCTATCACATCTTCAAGTGCTACCAAGCCTAAGATTTCTCCAGCAGTATTTTTAACGCCTGCCACGTGACTTCTTGATCTACGCATTTGTAAAAGCAAGTCATCTAATGGCAACTCTGGAACGACTATCAACATTCTACGAATCATTTCCAATGGCACTGGTTCATTTTGTGCTTGCTCTGGTAAGCGGATGAAGTCTTTAACGTGTAGAAATCCAAGTAGGTCATTCTCTGCATTTCCAATGACTGGAAGTCTGGAATGACCACTTGTCAGAACTACCTCTTCTATTGCAGATAGGTTCATTTTTCGCGAAACAGTGACCATCTCAGAGGAAGGTACCATAATAGAAGACACCGGTTTTTGTCCTAAATCGAGAGCACTAGACAGGAGTTCATGCTCAAAGCTTTCTATTAATCCCTCCTCTTTTGAAGCTTGTACAACAGCTAAAAGCTCTGTCATACCTAATGCGCTGTCGTTTCCTACTTGCAACTTATTGCCCAGTGGCCTAATTGCGATAGCCACTATTTTGTCTAGAAGCCAAACCACAGGTTTTGTGATTTGAACAAAAAATCTTTGTATCGGCATGACCCGAAGAAGAGTTCTCTCCGGATCAGCAATAGCTATGTTCTTTGGAACTATTTCTCCGAACATCATCTGCAACATGGCTGCCAAAGCAATTGCTGAAATCCAGGAAGCTGTTTCTGACGCCCCGCTTGGTGCGCCCAAATTCTCTAAAAGCGACTTAATAAGTTTGCCTATTGAAGGCTCAGCGAGAATCCCCAGAACAACACTGCTCAGAGTTATACCAAGCTGGGATCCAGAAAGTTGCTTCCGTTGATCCTTTCTGGCTTCTAACGATCTTCTAGCCGTTTTGGAACCACCTTCAGCCAATTCTTCTAATCGTGTGATTCGACTTGCTACCAAAGAAATTTCTGTAGCGACAAAGACAGAGTTGACGAGAATTAGAAAAATTACTGCTGCAAGTATCACAAAAAGCACTAGATACTCCTTGTTGTTGAACTGCTAGGAGAAACTATGCGAAGGTTGGCTATCCTCAGTCCTTCTACAGCAACCACTTCTATTTTCCAGCTATCTACTTCTATAATCTCGCTTGGTTCAGGAACATGTCCGAGTCTAAAAAGGACGTAGCCAGCAATTGTCTCATACGGTCCTTCCGGTACTTTCAAACCGGTTGATTCTTCAACTTCATATAAATTCAAACGCCCAGAAATAATTGTGCTTCCCAAACCTTCTGCTCTAGTCCTGACCTCTATTTGGTCGTATTCATCTCCTATTTCACCAACAATCTCTTCGAGCACATCTTCCATGCTGACTATTCCAGCTGTACCTCCGTGTTCATCAGCAACTACTAACAGCTGGTTACGATTTTGTCGCATGTCGTTCAGAACATCATCCAAGTCACGTGTTTCTGGAACTGTCGAAACTGGTGTCATTAACTTTTCTACAGATAAACCTGACCTTGTTTGTATAGGAAACTTGTACAAAGATTTGACATGAACCACTCCTTGAATGTCGTCCAAATCAATCCCAAAGACAGGGAATCTTGAAAATCCGGTTTTTACGGAGAGGTCAACAAGTTTTTCTACTGTGTCTTGTTTTTGCATTGCACATACTTCTACTCGCGGGACTAGAACATCGGCCACTGTTTTGCCTGTGAAGCGAATTGATCTTCTAAGCAGGTTTACCTCTTCGGAATCTAGGACACCTTCGTCACCTGACGTTTCAATTAAATGTTCAAGCTCACCAAGGGTATGAGAAGCAGGTAATTCGCTCTTTGGCTCGATCCCCAATTTATTAACTACACCATTCGCGCAGTAATTCAAGAAAGCAACTACTGGGTAGAAAAGTTTGCCATATATCTGGATAATGGGCGACAAAAGAAAAGTGATTTTCCTGGGAGCAGCGAGAGCTAAGTACTTCGGTATCTGTTCACCAACTACCAAATGCAACGCAGTCGCTATTGCTATCGCCAAAAACACACTCAGACCTGAATGTTCATCACCACCGGTCAGAATCTTTGCAACTGTAGGTTCAGCTACAAAACCAAGGGACAATGCCGAAAGGGTGATTCCAAATTGAGCTCCTGATAAATAAACAATTAGATTCTGAAGAAGTTTCCTAACCCTACGGGCTTGTGAATTGCCATTCTCTGCCTCTGCTTCAATGCTGGCCCTGTTAACCGCCACGAGAGAAAACTCTGCTGCTACAAAAAAAGCATTAAGTGATAAAAGCAGGGCAGCAATGAACAAGCCAGACCAGATTGACATCGTTCCTACACTCTAGCGAGGTAAAAACTGCTTAGACCGAACAATACTCAAATCATTTCATCCTTGAGCATGTACTGTGAATCAATGGATTATCTGGACCAATTGGAGTTAGAGGAAAAGGACCTTGCCATTTCTGATACTTCTATAGATCCAGATCAAAGCAAACGCTGGTTTAAGCGTTTATACCCCATTATTAAAGAACAAAAGGGCTATTTCATGGTGACAGCTCTTTGTGGGATTGCGGGTCTTGCAATTCAGGTATCAGTTCCAATGGTTATGCGCGAAGCAATTGACAAAGCTCTAACAGATGGAACAGGAAAAATTACTTCTTACGTTTGGGGGTTATTAGGAATGGCGGTTTGCGCATTTGCTCTTAGGTTCACTTATAGATTTCTGCTTTTTAGAACCGCATACCGAATCGAGACTCAGCTCAGATCCTTAATCTTTAAACATCTGACCAAACTTTCATTTTCTTTTTTTGATCGAATAGCTAGTGGCGAAGTTATATCTAGGGCAAATTCAGATATTCGCTCAATTCAACTACTTTTGGCTTTTGGACCCTTAGCAATACTTTCAATATTCAGCTTTCTCTTAGCTTTCGTTTTCATGCTTTCCATACATGTACCCCTCACCCTTGTAACTATTTCCTGCATGCCCTTCGTTTATGTTCTCGCTCAAAAAATGCGAGATAGAGTCTTCCCTCTTTCTTGGGTTACTCAAGGTCGTATGGCTGATTTTGCAATGGTCGTCGACGAAAACATAAATGGGTCGAGAATTGTGAAATCTTTTGCAGTCGAACAAGATCAAATAACATTGCTTGCTCAAATGGCTCAACGTTTGCGTTGGTCTTCTACTGCTCTCATTGACGCAAGGGCACGTTTTAACCCTTTAATTGAATCTCTTCCCCGTTTAGGCATGGCGGGTATTTTAATGTACGGAGGTTGGCTTTCTATAAATGATGAGATCGGCATTGGGGCTCTTATAGCTTTTAGCAGTTATGTAATAATGATCTCCGTTCCATTCAGAATGTTAGGGTTCGTTCTACTTCAAGCTCAAAGGGCTGCCGCTTCATCATTGCGAATTTTCGAAATCCTGGATGAAGAACCCAGTGTGGCAGATAAACCTTCAGCGAAAAGAATTGTCTCTCCTGCAGGCAACCTAAGCTTTAGGAATGTGTCATTTTCTTATCCAAATGATGACAACCCAATTGTTTTAGATGACTTCAACCTCGAAATAGCAGCAGGTGAAATAGTAGCGTTAGTTGGAAGAACCGGATGCGGTAAATCAACCGTTGCTCGACTTTTGCCTAGGTTCTACGACGTTACCGGAGGATCTATTCTCTTGGATGGTGTAGATATAAGAGATTTATTGCTTCAAGATCTTAGAGCACATATAAATGTCATTCCTGATGAACCTTTTTTATTCTCTGACTCGATCAGGAACAACATTGCATTCGGTAAACCTGATGCAAAAGAGGGTGAAATAATCAACGCCTCTAAAGCAGCGCAGGCAGATGATTTTATAAACAATCTTGAGAATGGATACGAAGAAGTTGTGGGCGAACGCGGTTACACACTCTCTGGAGGGCAGCGACAAAGGATAGTTGTAGCTAGAACACTTTTGTCAAATCCTAAGATTCTCGTATTGGATGACTCAACCAGTTCCGTTGATGTGGAAACGGAATCGTTGATTCACTTATCTTTAAAGAAACTTTTACAAAATCGAACAACTTTAGTTATAGCTCACAGGATTTCGACAATTAATTTGGCTGACAGAGTCATCTTAATGGAAGCCGGAAAGGTGAAAATCGAAGGAACCCATGAATACCTTTTAAAACACTCACCTGAGTATGAATCAATACTGTCTTCCGGCCTCAAGCAGGAGATGAATTAGGAAATGGGTTTTGGTGGCGGCATGGGAGGTTTTTCTATTGGACCTTCTTCAGTTCAAGCGAATGCTGAAGCAGGTTTGCCTTTCGCGGAATTGCCTGATGACTTTCACGAAAGAATCGAAAAAGTCACAGAAAAAGAACCTGAGCATCCTGATCCTCAGATTTGTTTTTCACACAGTCAATGGGACCGTTCACCTTTCACGCTCAAGACCTTCCTTTCATCACATAGTCTTATGTTGTGTTTTGCTCTTCTTCTTGTGGTTATTGAATCAGGACTTCAACATCTAGGACCCCTACTAACACAAATTGCGATAGACGATGGTGTAGCGAGCAAAAATACACAAGTCTTGATAGTGACTTGCATTTGTTATGTGATTTCAATTGCATTGTCTGCAGGAATTTCTTTCGCTCGAGCTTCTTTTACTGGAAGATTAGGAGAGGAACTAGTTTATAAACTACGGATACGGGTTTTTAGCCATCTCCAACGACAATCATTTAGCTTTTTCACTAATGAAAAAGCAGGTGTCCTTATGACCCGGATGACTAGCGACATCGAATCTCTAACTGTTCTTTTCCAGGAAGGATTAGTCAATTTTGCAGTTCAAATAGTGACATTGCTTGTAATAACGGTTTATTTAATTATCCTTAATCCGCATCTCGCGTTGATTACTCTTCTTTTAGTAATCCCAGTCAACATTATTTTGACTCTTTGGTTTAGAAAGGTTTCTATTTTCGGATATTTAAATGTTCGAGACAAAATTGCTGCAATTCTTTCAAATCTTTCGGAAAGTCTCGCTGGGATGCGTGTTATCACTGCATTTAACCAACGTAAAAACCGAACACGATTACACGATGAGATAGCGATCGATCATTTTGAAGCGAACATTTTCACAGGAAGAGCTCAGGCAATCTTTGGACCAGGAACTGAATCAATAGGAATCGTCACTCAGGCAATAGTTTTACTTGTTGGTGGGAGAATGGTCCTTAACGGCGACCTGAGTATTGGTGAATTAACTGCTTTCATACTGTTTCTTACGTCTTTCTTTGCCCCAATCCAAAGTCTCGTTCAGTTATACAACCAGTATCAACAGGGCAGTGCTGCGATCACTAAACTTCGTGAAATTCTCTCCACTGCGCCTGCTGTTCCTGAAAAAGAAGAGGCTGTAATTATTCCAAAAATTGAAGGGAAAATTGAGTTTAAATCGGTCAGCTTTAGTTATGAAACCAACAAACCCGTATTGAAAGACGTGGATCTTATAGTCGAATCAGGTGAAGTCCTTGCCTTAGTGGGTCCCACAGGCGCTGGTAAATCAACTATCGCAAAGCTTCTTTCGCGTTTTTATGATCCTGTTGCAGGTGAAATATTGATTGATGATTATGACTTGCGGGACGTTCAACTTGAATCACTAAGAAAACAAGTAGCTGTAGTTCCACAAGAACCTTTTCTTTTTAATGGAAGTCTGAAAGATAACATTATTTTCGCCCGTCCCAATTCTGACGAAGAAGCCATAGAAAGAGCTTGTGACGCAGTAGGTTTAACGGACCTTATAAGCCGCCTTCCAAACGGAATAGATAATGCTATTCACGAAAGAGGAGCTTCTCTTTCAGCGGGTGAACGTCAACTTCTTGCACTTGCTCGAGCTTTTCTGTGTCAACCTCGAGTGTTGATCCTTGATGAGGCAACTTCTAATCTTGATCTGCTTTCCGAATCCGCAATTGAAAATGCCCTTGACAACTTACTCGAGGGGCGCACCTCAATAATTGTTGCTCACAGAATAGCTACTGCGATGAGAGCAGATCGTATAGCAGTGGTAGACAATGGTTCGATACTGGAAATAGGTAACCATGAGGAATTAATCCGACTTGACGGAAAATATGCGACTATGTATGACACATGGGCGAAGCAAGGCGGAATGGAGTTTGATCAGCGTTGAGTCTGCTTGAAATACTTGTCGGTTGCTTTGTTTATGCAGTTGGATGCACTCTTCAAGGCGTTTTAGGGTTTGGAGCAAATCTCTTGGCGGTACCCATTCTCGCTCTGATTAATCCGGACTTTGTACCGGGACCGGTGCTTCTCATAAACCCCTTGTTGTCAGGTTTTTTTACAATTCGTGAAAGAGGCAGCACCGACAAATATGGTCTGACATGGACCATAATCGGTAGGCTTCCGGGGATTGTCCTAGCGGTCTTCGCTCTCAGCGTTGTGGCTGAAGAAAAAATTGGCGTTCTTTTCGGTAGTCTTCTGCTTTTTGCAATCGCTCTCAAATTAAGTGGTTTAAAGTTCGAAAGATCACAGAAAAATCTGATGCTTGGTGGATGTGTAAGCGGGTTCATGGGTACTGCCGTTGGTGTTGGAGGGCCTCCTATAGCTTTGCTTTACCATGACGTATCTGGTCCAGTTCTAAGAGCTACTCTCTCACCATATTTCTTAATCGGAACAGCAATATCAATAACTGCGCTAGCCGTAACAGGAAACTTTGACTCCGGAGATCTTCTTATCAGCCTCTTTCTTCTTCCAGCTGCTATTGCCGGAATGGCTATTTCTGGACCTCTGAGGAAAACACTAAATCAAAAATGGATCACTTCCGGTATTTATTTTCTCTCAGGCTCAGCTGCGATTACCCTATTGATCAGGTCGTTGTTCTAGTGTTAAAAATTTTTTAGATTTCAGGTGGTCAAATGTCTTTTTTAAAATTGACTTCTGTCGAAAAGACAGAGGCTGATAAAAAAATACTGGACAATATCAATTGGGAAATAAACGGTAACGAGAACTGGATTGTTTTTGGACCTAATGGTTCAGGTAAAAGTTCTTTACTCAACATAGCCTCTATGAACCTCCATCCAAGCAAAGGAGAGGTGGAACTTCTCGGCAACTTTTTAGGCAAAAGCGACCTTCGTAGACTTAAATCACGAATTGGATTCATGTCTAAAACTTTGGAAAATAGGTTTAGGGCAAATATAAAAACTTTAGAAGTAGTTGTTACAGCCCTCACAGGTGCAACTGAACCTTGGTGGGACACCTTCACTTCTTCTGATTGGAGCCGAGCCCATGAACTCCTAGACCTCATGGGTTGCGGAGACAAATCTGATCAGACGTTCGGATCTCTTTCCACAGGAGAAAGACAGAGAGCAATGATTGCAAGGGCTCTTATGCCTGAGCCCGAGATACTGTTTCTAGATGAACCAACTGCAGGTTTAGATATGAAAGGTCGTGAAGAACTATTGACTGCGCTCTCTAATCTGGTAAATGAAGAAACCTCTCCTCCTATGGTTCTCGTAACCCATCATTTGGAGGAAATTCCATCTGATTTTAGCCATATCCTTCTATTGAGAGAGGGGAAAATAGTCGATTCGGGCATGATAAACGAAGTCTTGACAAAGGAAAATATTCTTGAATGTTTTGAACTCGAGGTATCGATAAAAAAGACTTTGGGACGTTGGAGTATCCAAACACCTGAGAGAAAAAATGTCTAGTTTGCACGCACTGATATTGACTGGGGGGCCTCTACCTTCTATTGAAGTGGCCCTTCCAGAAGCGCAGTTAGTTATTGCAGCTGATTCGGGTGGCGACCACGCAGAAAATCTGGGTTTGAAAGTCGATTTGATCATAGGTGACTTTGATTCTTGCTCTGAAAAAGCAATAAAGAGAGCGGCAGAATCGCAAAAATTTCCAAGCGACAAAGATGTCACAGATCTAGAATTAGCTCTTGCTGCAGCAGTTGAAAAAGATGCAGCGTCCGTGACGATCCTGACTTCTTCTAGAGGAAGGCTAGACCATTCCTTAGGCAATATTTTGGTGGCCTGTTCGGAACGATGGAGTGACCTTGAAATCGAACTGATTGTTGATGATCACCTCGTAAAGGTGATCAGGAGTAGAACAAAACTAAAAGGAGAACCTTCTGACCTGCTGAGTATATTTGCTTTGGGCGGTACTGCTTTTGGGGTTACCAGCAAGGGGCTTAAGTGGGAACTAGATGGAATCGACCTTGTAACAGGTTCAGGTTTGACCATTTCTAACGAGTTTGTCTTGCCGGAAGCTGAAATATCAATAGAACAAGGAACAATTATCTCAGTTCAAGCTTTTAGCGACAAAGCTAAACCAAAGCTTTAAAACTCTAAACGCGACCTTTCCATCTGTAGACCAGATGTAATAGATTCAAAATGAAAACACTTATGAAACTCTTTATTTTGAATGACAATGCTTGAGGAGCTAGCAGAGCTGGAATCCTTGATAGACGGCTCTGACATATCCTTACGACGACCAGACACGGTAATGCAACCAACAAACCTTGGTGCGGCAAGAATGACTCGCTTTAGCTTTAGTAGGTCAATGATTAGGCGAGCTTTTCTAAAAGATTGGGATATCAAACGTCTGATGGTTGAATTCGACAACGCCGGAAGTGGTCAAATCGTTTACCAGATCTACGCTGAAGGAAAAATCTTTCATTTTGTTGCTTTCACTTCGAGACTAGATGAAACCCTACATACTGATCGTGTAATTGCAGACTCATGGGATGTAACTGCTGCGCTAGTGGAAGGAGAACTAGAAGAAGACCTTATGCAACTTCTACGGGATGAGGTCCCTAAACAGGAGTCAAGCAGATTAGATTCACGGGTGCTTGTATTAACTAGAGGCAATAGAAGCGTTCGTTTTTATGACTACCTAGTTGAATGTCTCGCAGAAGGTCATCAACCTAAGTCAAAAAAATTAGGAGACGCCGGTTATATCATGCGAAGTACAGCTTTCTATGCAAACGGTAAATTCGGCATGAAATCATTTATGGGATTCGCTGACGAGCATCCACTTTCTGCTCCATATAGAGCACAATTCCTCGCAGCATGGCTTTTTAGAGAAGTTAGTTATGAGTCGGTGGAACATTGCGCGAAAGCACGAAATCCAAATGCGGCGTCTTTTGATAATGACTGGAGCCGTTTTTTTGGCTTGGGTAACGCCACAGGTTTAGGACTAGTTCCTTGGGCCATGAAGCACCCTGAAGAGTTAAATGCATGGATAGCTATCCGGGAATTAGCCCTCTCTAATATCCGCTCTACTAGAGGTTCTTTCGAAAATACACGAAAGTTGGACGAATGGATATATAAAGCTTACGAACACTTCTCTTCATTAGGGGGCGAAAATCGCTCACCTTGGTTAGGACCTGACTCTTTAGCTGAAGCGAGTCTGCAAATACGTGAAACTTTCAAACAATTGTTCAAAAATGATTTTCCATTTAATGATCTGTACATATGGGCAGAAAAACAAGAAGTTGAAATTACTGAATTGGTAGTCTCGCTTTTGTTGGAACTCGACGATACTAGTGATGAAGTAATCGACCGTCTGTTAACGGTAAGTACTGAAAAACCTAAGCAAACAAGCATCACAGTAGGAGATGTTAAGACGGAAATAAACAGAAGATACTCATGGATAGAAAACTTCAATCTTGATGACCCTAAAGCGACCCACTACTGGTGGGTTATGTCAGACAATGCTGAAGAGCCACGCCGAGCCCAAAGATCAACCATAGATCCTCAGCATAGAGAAATTCCTATAGACATCGCTTTACGTTTGAACAACTTAAGTCGAGATCTTGACAAGGTAAACGACAAAACCACAGTAAACAAATTTCTTCACTCATTTCCAGAACATGGAATAGCAGTAAACCGGATCCTTCATAATTTTGGCCCATATAGCGAACCTAGAGACAATGTTTGTGATGTTGAACACCTTCCTTTAAACCTCCAAAGATTTCAACTAGCAATGTATGGAATGGACAACTTCTCCCCACAGTCAACTGACTGGTTGAGAGTTACACTTTTTCAAGGAGCTCCAAGAGTTTCTGAAATAAGTTCTACAGATTCTGATAATTGGATTTTGCCAAAGCAACCGGAAGGTTTGACCTGATGTTGGTAGACGGACTGCAGATAAATAAATGGAGCCGTGCAACGGTTCAAGAAGTTCAATCTGGGGGCATTGATGTGGTGCATGCAACTTGTGGAGTTTGGGAGGACACAGCAGGTGCTCTAACCAGAATAGGTGATTGGAGACATTTTGCCCGGGAAAACTCAGACATAGTCCGTATCGTTAAAAATGTTCAGGAAATGGATTCTGCAAAAAATGATGGAGTTCTGGCTGTCTTGCTAGGTTTCCAAAACAGCTCGATGCTGGGGGACGATCCAGAAATGGCAGGCATATTTGCTGACATCGGGATTCGTGTCATTCAACTAACGTACAACATTTCAAATCATCTTGGCTCAAGTTGCTGGGAATCTGAAGATGCTGGACTTACTAGATTAGGCCACCGTATGGTCAGCGAATTTAACGAAGTTGGAATACTTATTGATATTTCACATGTTGGGAACCTTACGGGTCTCGAAGCAATTGAAAACTCTGAATATCCTGTCGCTGTAACGCATGGCAATCCATCTTCTTTTCACGACTCACCTCGCAATAAGCCTGATCATCTCTTGGAAGCTCTTGCATCACGCGGCGGTGTTATAGGGTGCACGCTTTACCCTCTTTTTATAGGTGGGGACACAGTCTCACGTCTAGCTTGGTGCCAGATGGTATCCGACACAGCGGAAAGAATCGGTGTCGACCACGTCGCTGTCGGCAGTGACTCTGTACTCGGGTGGGAGGCCAATGCGTTGGGATGGATGCGCAGCGGAAGATGGGACAGACCAAAACAAGTTGAAGATACTCCTAGTTTTCCTACTTGGCCGACGTGGTTTAAAGGCCCAGAGGATTTTAGTTCTTTGGCCGAAGGACTTTCTGAAGTTGGTTTCTCATCAGGAGAAGTCGACAAAGTTTTAGGGGCTAACTGGTTACGAGTGTTCGAAAAAGTATTTAAATGAACAGCCTGAAAACTGTCGTAGCGCCACGAGAAATAAAGGATCAAATCGAAAGAGGCAGTCGTGTTTTTGGGTGTGAAGCTAGTGGCGCTTACCGTCTAGGTGAAGATATTACTTTTTGTGAGATTCATTACGGTAAGGGAATCTCTTCCTGGTTGCAATTGGCTTATTCGAACCTGGATTCATTAACAGAAGCTCTGAAAAGGTCATTTTCAATCGGAGCTTTACTTGAGCAAGAACTATTGGAGGTGCATTGGGATACACCTGTACCATTTGCACTACTTGCTCGCTCTTTGCATGAATACGAACAGCATGGGGTTGGTTGGTCGTGTGAACCTGATGCCGTTTCCGGTAATAGTGAAATAAATCGTGTTTATCTGAGCTCAGATAAACCTACTTCTGTTCTTTCAAGCAACAAAATGGATGAAGCATTGTCATATGGAATAGAAGTTTCCACAATTGAGTGGAATAAATTAGACGAAATTGCTTCCCAGTTTCTTCTATCGGAGAAGACATTAGATGGGCTTTAAAATAAAACTTATATTTGAAAATAGTTTGGAAAATAATGGTTGAAAATGCAGTAGTTTCCTTGGAAGAAATAGAGATGACCACCAAAGAAGCACTTGTAAATCATGGAGCATCTTCGAAAATTTCTACTTTGGTGGCTCAGGCCGTTCGTTCTGCCGAATCAAAAGGAAACAAAATCTGTGGTCTTTATTATGTCGAAAGTTACTGTCTTCAGCTTGAAACTGGCAGGGTCGATGGCTCTGTGGAACCGATAGTGACTAATGTCAAATCTGGCGTCGTAAGAGTTAATGGACGTTTTGGCTTTGCTCAATCTGCCTTTAAAGCTGGATTTGATAAAGCTATTGAAGTAGCTAAAGATAACGGCATTTGTAGTTACTCCATTGAACACACTCAGACATGCACTTCATTGGGATACTTCACTGAACAACTCGCAGAAGCAGGAATGTTGACTATAGGTGCTACAAATGCCTCTGCGGTAGTTGCCCCTCCTGGGGGGTCAATACCGGTTCTTGGCACCAATCCAATCGCCATGTCAGTTCCGAATGGCAAAGGAGGAGTGGCCTTCCAATTTGACTTCAGCACGAGCGCCATTGCGCTCGGTAAGATCACAATGGCAGCAGAAGCCAATCAACAGATTCCTCTTGGCTGGGCGGTCGACAAGCATGGAAATCCAACTACTGACCCTAATGATGCTTTAGAGGGCTCGTTGCTTTCTACGGGAGGTTACAAGGGCTACGGATTTGGCCTTATGGCAGAACTACTTGCTGGAGCGCTAACTGGATCTCGACTCAGCGTGGAAGTTCCACCCTTGAAAACTCCAGAAGGTGACCCGCATGATTTGGGTCAGTTTTACATCTTGATTGATATAGAAGCCTACGACGAGAATTTTTTGCAGAGAGTGGAAAAAATTGCCGAATTGATTGAAGTGCAACCTGATGCGCGTCTACCGGGTACAAATATCTCTATTCCCGCTGAAGTTGAAGTAAATCCAGAACTTTGGTTAAAGATTCAAAAACTTGCAAAAAAATCTAATTCAAGATAATTCAAGAAAAGTTTTTTTTAGCTATCCGTATATCCCTAGCTGCATCGACTGGCAAAAGAAATTTATCTGATGAAGGAGATATGCCTCTTGCTATAAGGGTCGTAGAAAGCTCATTAATTGTTTTGAAATTTATAAACCCTTTGATTCCCCTATGTACAACTGAGCGAGAATCTGCTATCCAAAGGAGCCATTGAGTCAAAAGTGGAAGTTGTATGACGATTCTTGATTTTTTTCCAGTATGCGTTTCATAAATAACCGGTGGATCTTTTCTACGACTCCATGCTTTAAGATTTTTCTGAATTACTTCTTCTTTAACCTTTAATTCTTTTGCGAATTTTTTCAAATTCCCTCTACGTTCGATGAATCCCAGAGAATCAGGTCTAGCACCTGCAAGGTCTACCAACTTGAACCATTGGTTTTGAAGATCCGAACCTCGCATCCCATAGCTTCGAATTGCGACTTTTTTTTCATTTAGAACACCCAAAACAGGTGCTCTGATTGAACTACCCAACAAATCTGAGGGAGAGCAGGATCCAAAACGCTGTGCAGCTTTAAATCTTTCCACAGCTAATTCTCTATTTTTTTCCAAACCTGCCATCACACAAGATTACGACTTGGAAGAGCACTATCGAGGGAGGCACAAAAATTTAGCTATTTTCGGGGATTATAAGCTGATTGTGGAATCAAGATTTGAATTTTATTTGGTACTACTGTCGAAATCAGAAGTTCACTTAAACACAGATTGTTAATCGAACATATGTTCGATTAACTTATTGATGTGGATAGTTTCCAACTGCTAGACGGATCTTGTCAAAACTGCATCCGACTATTTGCAGCTCTAGAAGAGACAATGACAAAAACTGGACCTGTAGCGATTCTTTTTATCCCGGATGGTTCCATTGTTCTTTATATGGAGGATCGCTTTCAGGTAAGAAACAAAAGCTCTGAAAGAGGCGAAAGCCGTGATGAAAATCCGCCGCCTTCCCTAACTGGTAAAGAGGCTAGAAGGAGGCCGAAAAAAAGAACTGAAAAGCAAATTAATATTCCCAACAGCAACTTGGAAATTATTTACAAAAAACAGGTCAATAAAGAAAAAAACCGCCCGAAAGGGCGGAAAACAACGAACAAGCCACAACCTTAGCACATCTAAATTTTTAATGTCGGGTCGTGCTCATACGTATTTAAGATTTTTTAGTGCGTTTTAAGCTTCTAAAGGCATAACAAGAACATTTTTCTCTTCTAAATCATCATTTATTACTTGAGCTTCTGTGGGACTTTCAACTCCCCTCTTCAAAAAACCCAGCGCAAAAAACCCGTCACCAGTAACCACTTGACTCGTAACAGTGCCAATTTTTTCATCATTTTTTGAAATATAACGTTGGTCTGCAGCAACATCCGAAGCTCCACTTATTTTCACGAGCCTGTAAGGTGTGCCGCCCTTTCGACTGTCGACACGTGCGACAAGTTCTTGGCCGGTATAGCAACCCTTGGTGAAACTAACGGAAGAATCGACTATGCCTAATGAGGCTGGAATTGTGGAATCGTCAATTTCTTTTCCCATTTTAGGAATACCTGCCTTGATTCTGACTTCATCCCAATTTGCTCCTGTATCAAACTCAAAACCTTCAGGCAGTTCACCTTTTGTGAAAATGTAATCCGTGAATTTAAAGTCAAACCAAGAATAAGGAACGATATAACAGTCAGAAAAATCCTTTCGCATCTCACAACTTTCAATCTCTGTAAAAAGAAAATGTTTTGAGGTTTCAATGATGCAATCGGTGCGTAACAAAAATCTTTTAAGTCTAGCTGCAACTAAGTCTCCGTAACCCTTATCGACATCAAGCAAGTACTCGTTTTCGCCACTACAAGTGACCCTTAGCCATGCATCAACCTTTCCAGAAGGTTGAAGAAGGAAGGAAAATCTTGACTCACCATCGGACAATCCCTCAACATCCTGACTTAACTGGCCTTGAAGGTAACTCTCCGCTTCAGTTCCAAAAACTCTTAGAAAGTCCCTTTCGCGCTTTACTGCATTGAATTCCATTCCTATGACCTTATGCCTAAATAAAGAATAAGATTTTATTCTTTACATAAAATCGATATGGTCGACTAGAATTTTTACCGAATCAAAAATACCCCAACTCGTAGAGGTGACAAGAAAAATGACTAACCGTATAGGCGTAGTTGGAGGTGATGGAATCGGCCCTGAAGTAATATCTGAGGGTCTTAAAGTCATAAAAGCATCTGGCGTTGATTTGGAAACTGTTGAATACGATCTTGGTGGAGAACGATATGAAAGGGATAAAACTGTACTCCCTGAAAGTGTTTTAGAAGAATGGCGTGGTTTAGACGCGATTTACTTAGGAGCTGTTGGCACCCCTAATGTTCCTCCAGGTGTCATTGAACGTGGCTTACTGTTAAAAATGCGTTTTGAACTTGATCTTTACATCAACTTAAGACCTTTTGTCTTTCCAGAAAATGAGATTGACTTTCAAGTCGTTAGAGAAAACACGGAAGGACCTTACGCCGGCGAAGGAGGCGTCCATCGTCGCGGTACACCTTACGAAATTGCAACTCAGGGTTCAGTTAATACCAGACATGGTGTCGAAAGAGCGGTTAGGTTTGCCTTCGAATTGGCCATGAGACGCAGGCGGCACCTCACTATGGTTCATAAAACTAATGTGCTTTCCTTTGCAGGTGACCTCTGGGATAGAACTTTCAACGAGGTAGCAAATGAATATCCAGAAGTGGAAACAGAATACAATCACTGTGATGCAGCTTGCATTTACATGGTGCAATCACCTCAGCAATATGACGTGATTGTTACCGATAATTTGTTCGGAGACATTTTGACAGACTTGGGCGGAGCAATTTCTGGAGGTATTGGAATGGCATCGTCCGCAAACCTGAATCCAGAAAAAACTGGTCCTTCCATGTTTGAACCGGTTCATGGCTCGGCACCGGATATAGCTGGAAAAGGTGTCGCCAATCCTATAGCTGCAATACTTTCAGGAGCTATGATGCTTGACTTCCTAGGTGAAAAAGATGCGGCAGAAAAGATAGTTGGGGCATGCAACCAATTTGACTCCCAAGTCACAAACACAAAAGAGATCGGTGACTCTATAGCTGAGAGTTTGTAAAGAGTCTTTAGTTCCGCTTACTTAGGTAAACAATAATATTAAGGCCTGTGTCCCTCTAAATACTCTTCCAATACATCATGGAATCGTTGGACGCGTGATTCTTGCCCGGCGAGCCTTACCCCTCGGTACCCACGGGATGACAACCCTAACTGCTGTCCAATGCTGACAGCTAAATCCTGATCAGCTATCTGTCGGTTCATGAGCTCAGTTCCATATTCAAAAAATCTTCTTTCTTCTGGTTTTGTCATACCTATTCGTGCCGCTGCACCATGGGATAGATACATAAAGTTGTCGTAAGAGTGTCTCTCAGGATCACGACGATGTGGCCTCATTCTCTGAAGTCCTATATATTCGGCTCCCGCAAAGCTAATTGTTACATTCGGGAATATGTTGTAGTGATAGGCGTCTGTTAATTGGTCGTCAAAAAGTTCTCCAAACTGGTAACTCCTCTTTGCACCAAGTTTCCTTTTGACAGTTTGAACCTCCTCCCGAGTTTCAAACTCTCTACCTTTGAAATCGTCGGGATTTAAATTCCAAGGCTCCAACATTTCCGCTAATTGCTCATCCACTTCTAATTCTTCACCAGAAAGAGAGTGTGAGGGAGTAACCATCGGTATTGCCATACGGTTGTGACCTTCTTTGCACCAATCAAAGTGGCAAAATTTGTAACTATGTTCGATCCATTTCAATCCTTGAGGATGGACAGCGGGCAAGTGGTAAGACTCACACGAATTGTCTTGAGGAACTTTCCAATTGCAATTGACATCAACTGTGGAGGAAAGTCCACGTATCCAGTCATGACTTTTGTATGCTTCAAATTCTTCCCAGACGGGACCCAGATATTCTTTCAAGGAAATACAGTCGGGATCCATGTTTATCCAAATGAAACCAGCAAAAACTTCACAAGTAACTTCCACCAAGGTTAAATCGTCACATGGGTTACCCTCATTAAAGTCCTCAGGGTCTTGGACATATTCCAATGAGCCATCGCGAGCCCATTCCCAACCATGATAGGGGCAAACTATTTGATTAGTTAAACCTTCATGATTGAAGATTAGGCGTGAACCGCGGTGCTGGCACACATTATAAAAAGCTCTGATTGAGCCATCATTTTGCTTGATCATGATGAATGATTCAGGTCCGACCTCCTCCACCTGATAGGAACCTGCTTCATGCAGTTCAGATGAGCGACCCATTAGTAGCCAAACTTTTGTCCACATGTTCAACCACTCGCGTTCAAAAAATTCTCTCGAGGTGTACTGTTCTCCTAAGATCGGTACGTTTCGAAGTGGTGGACAGTCCCAGGGTCTAGCTAATGCCATAACCTTCTCGGAAGCACTCAAGGTAATTCCAAAATGGTTACTTCACCTGTAGTCCCATCGATTTTCAGAGTCGCTCCATCAGGTATTAATGTTGTTGCCTCATTTACTGAAACCACACAAGGTATGCCTAACTCTCTGCTAACTATTACAGCATGGCTGATTTGGGCACCCACATTCACGATCACAGCTTCTACAGCTAAGAAAAGTGGAGTCCATGCTGGATCTGTTATGGGCGCGACCATAATGTCACCTGGCTGTAAATCAGGGGGGTTAGATGGATCCAGAACTATCCTTGCTCGACCCTGGGTGCTGCCAGGTGATCCTGGAACTCCGGTAAGAACATCTCCCACATTCAGCATTGACGTTTTGTCTTCTGTAACCTTCTTATCCCACTCAGAGAGACTTGGCACGACACCATCCCTGATAAAAAATGGCGGCTCTAGGGTCCATAGCGCTTTCCAGTCCTTATGACGCTTAGCTAGTTTTTCAGTAAATGAACTAGGGTTTTCTACAAACCCCTCTAACTCTTCATCGAGGAGCATGAATATTTGCTCGGATGAATCAATTACACCTTCTTCTTCATAACGCCTTCCCAATTCGCGTATGGCCATTCGGCTTTCATGTAAAGGTTTTACCAAAGTTGTCTTAGAACGTTCACGAAAAACCATCATGTTCGCTGCTACTATCGCCCCTTCAAAAGTTCCCGTCAATTCATCGTTGCCAATTTCTTTTAGTTTCGCTCTTACCTCTTCAATAAGATTTTCTCTTTCCGAAGCTAAGCGTTTTGCAGCAATTTCTGGAGATCGGTCATCCTCTTGAGATCTCACCTTATCTATAGCTTTTAAAGCTATAGAAGGTTTAGTCTCCCAAGTTTCACTACTCAACTCCCACTCGTTGGCGCCACGTGAACCATACTCGTAAATAAATCCGTTGAATTGTTCAAGAAATTTGATCGCCTCTTCAGATTCGGATTCATTTAACTCTTCAAAGACCGATTCAGAGTGCGAATCAAAAATACCCGAAAGGAACTCAGAGTTTCTCACCAAGCGGGACATTTCCCATATTGCAAATGAAGGGGCTGCTGAATCAATATCGCCCAGACTTGCTAATAGTCGAACAGGGATACTCGGATCCCCTACTGCTTCACCAACTGCAGCAAGCATTCCTGGTGCTATACCAGATGAGCCTGCTGAAACCATCTGGTTACGTGAAAGATTTTCAATGAGTGGTTGAAGGTCTCGAAGTCTTTTCAGTAGCTCATCATCACTCAGTGATTTGAGGTCAGGTCTGGTTTCGCGTTCTTTATCTGCAAGCTTTCTCTCTTCATGGAGTTCGGGCCATTCAGAAGCGCTTAGAACAAATTGCATGTGTTTATCAGCCAAAGGTTGTAAATGAGGTTTTTCATCTTCTGGGTGAAGCTCGTATTTTGGCGAGTCTGGTTGATCTCCAAAGATAGCGAGATCAAGTTGATCTACTGTTATGGCCGGATTTCTCACCGCTTGCATACGGATGCAGGAAAGATTTATATAGAAATAACCTCCAAAAAAACCACACATTTCTGGTGGGTTGTCTCTGTATTCGTCTAGTTCATAAAACCCTGTTTGCGTTGAACCTAATTGCCAGCCTTTCATTATGCAGTTGTCGAATCCATAGCTCTGACCAAAAGGGCTCGCTGGTGTCGGAAGAACCTCCCCCGCATTAGCTCTCGTATAATGTGGCCAGCGTTCACTTGGAGGGTGATCAGTAAACCATTTCTCTTCCATAATTACACCTCTTTAATTTTTGAGTCACTTAATGTAACTATCTATCACATCGTGAAAACGTCTAATTCTACTTTCTTGGCTGGATAGAAACCCGCCTTTAAATCCGCTCGATCGTAAACCCAATTGCTGCATAACAGATATAGCTATGTCCTGGTCTGGTATTAAGCCCATGGATTGTTCACCATATTTGACCGTCTCATGCAAGCCTTCAGTATCTGTTAATTCTATGTTTGTCGCTGAGTCTGCAAGTTCAGTATTTTTTGTGTAGTACCAATGATCGAAAAGACAACTTTGAGGATCTAGTGGATCTGGACGCATTCGCTGCAATAGAACACCATCAGCAGAAAAAGTTAGAGAACAATTTGGAAACAGATTGTAATGATGAGAGTCGGTTAATTGAGAATCTCGCAGATTTGAATAGTGAGTATGACCTCTACTAGGACCAAGTTCTCTCATTTTTCTCTGTAAAGCTAGTCGCACATCATAGACACGTTGGTCAAAATCCTTGGGGTCTAAATCCCAGTGCTTCATTCTTTCAGCTAGAGAGACGGGAAGGTCAGGATTTTCCCCACGCATGCTTCTTGAAAGTGTCGCACCCATCATGATCATTCGATTATGGCCTTCATCTGACATATCGAACTGCGTATATGCATAATTCTCCTCATGAGAGTCAGCTAATTGAGGGTGGACAGTAGGAAGGTGATAAGACTCGCAAAAATTATCTTGAATGACCTTCCAGTTGCAAGGAACCTGTGTTGAAATTTTCAACACTCGCGACCAGTCATCTATTTCATAAGCTAGCCATTCATCCCATAAGGGTCCTAAATACTCTTTTAAAGGCTTGCAATCGGGATCTAAATTGACCCATACGAACCCCGCAAAAACTTCACAAGGTAACTCCACCAAAGTCAATTCTTCACAAGGGTTTCCTCGGGGGAAATCCTCCGGATCTTGCACGGATAAAAGAGTTCCGTCAAAAGACCATTCCCAACTGTGATATGGACACCTGAAAACTTCAGCATGTCCCTGAGTGTTATTGGTGAGTCGCGAACCCCTGTGTTGACAAACGTTGTAAAAGGCACGAATCGAATCATCATCTTGCCGCACCATGATTATTGACTCAACTCCTACTTCTTCGACTTGATAATCGCCTTTTGAAGGCATTTCACTAACACGCCCGAGAAGCAGCCATACCTTTGTCCACATCTCATTCCACTCTTTTTCATAAAAATCAACTGACGTGTAGCGAAATCCTTCTATAGGCAATTCTGAGATCTCTGGATTATCCCAACCGGGCGCTAAATCTGTAACTTCGTTACCTACTCTTTGATTCTCACCAGTAGCCATAGAGTTACTCTCTGCCCTTCCATATGAACCGCGCTTTACTAGTTACAATTATGCCACTTTGCAGACTTTTACATAGAGTCCAAAAGGTGTTCCATCCTCTTATCCTAAGTGATGATTTTTTCTACAACTTTTTCAAGTCCAACAATACGACTTGCTTTAAACAGAAGAGCGTCATCTTTACCAAGATTCTTTTTTTCAATTTCGGGTAGAACATCTTCAATTTCTACAACTTGAGAATCTCCATAGAGATCTGTTGCAACAGCCACGACTTCAACTCCGAGCTCTTCGGCATATTCTTTTACTTCTAAATGTGCATCAGAAGACCTGTCACCCAGTTCAGCCATAACGCCCAAATAAGCAATTTTTGCACCACTG
>DBFL01000063.1:9417-9807 GCA_002294285.1 Candidatus Neomicrothrix sp. UBA881 | reverse complement strand
GATTCTTTCGTTTTCATTCCGAAAGTAAGTGAACCAAAAGAAAAGAAAAGTCCGTAGTAAACAAGAAGGTGCGCTGGTGGAAAAACCTCTGTAAAAGTATCAGGTCCAAAGGATTCATTATTTCCACCATCACCCATTTGTAATTGCAAAAAAAGAGAAGCAGGTAAAAATAGCCAAATAAAGTTACTTTTAAAGTTAGGTAATTTTATTAGTTGTGATCTAAATGTTTGGAAAATAATTGACGTGATGCAGAAACCTGCAACCATCCAACACAAAAACCATAAAAACCACAAATGATGGAATTGGTTCAACCAGGATTTTATATTTTTTTCATTTTTCGAATCTTCTTGTTCATTTCCAGCCCAGTTAAACCAAAAAAGATCACTCCAA
>DBFL01000063.1:0-9034 GCA_002294285.1 Candidatus Neomicrothrix sp. UBA881 | reverse complement strand
GCTACCAGCAAAAACAGCTAAAACTAGAGGGGTTTCATCTTTAGTATTTAGCGGGTCCGGTTCTGCACCCGCTTCAAGAAGTATCTCAATGATTTCATGGTTGCCGAGCAGTGCCGCTAGGTGCAAAGGGGTGTAGGCGTCGTCACCGCGAACATGAATATCAGCACCTGATGAAATTGCATTTTCAACTCCATTTACACTTCCTGAAAAAATCGGTGTCCAAATGTCATCAACATCTTGTGTTTTCTCGTATTCCGACTTTGCTGCCTCTTCACTAACCCAGTTCATCAGAGGGATTATCGTCACGAAGCAAAGAAGCAACGGAAGAAAAATTCTTTTGAATCTATGCCAAACGAGTTGATTCAGGCCGCGCTTTTGCCAAATCATTGAAGTAAAAAATCCACTGAGAAGGAAAAAGAGTTGCATGCGAAAGCCATGAATCCCTAATACAAGCCACCAGAAGAACTCACTGCCAGCTCTAACATCATTGACTGACCAAACGCCACCGAGAAAAGACATAGCGGCATGAAGCACAATCCCAAGGAGCATGGCAAAACCCCTTAATGCATCAAGGTCATGCCACCTTTTAGACGAATTTTTTTCTTGTGCTAAGTGGCTTTCTGGGCCTTCCATATTTTTCAGAATATAAAACTAATTCGTGAAAATGTCTAGAACGGTTTGCCAGCCTTTGTCCTTGCCAAAATCACGATAGAAATCACAAAACCCACAATTAGTGCAGGCCACATAGCCAAATTTATTATTCTGCAGATTCATGTAACGGGAAAAGCCTCCACCCGTTGTTCGGATTGTCCCTGTTTCTGATTCAAGGCCACCACATTTTGCGCATTTAAAGTTGATGTCAGACATTTAATCCCCTTTTGTTGACAGTTATTAAAACATTAAGTCAATTTCACGGTTATTTGGGTATTGGCATTTTTTGTAATGAATGAAAATATCTAATTTATTTACTGGTTTAGGAACAATGTAAAGATTTGAAATTTACTGTGAGACAGTTTTGACTGTGTAGGCGGTGTAAAATACTATTGTTATTATCTTCAAGTTTTTAAGGACACAAAATGGTAACACTTACAGAAGAAGCTACGAAAAAAGTTACTGAATTATTAGCTCAGGAAACTGAAGACATGGCTTTGCGTGTAGCCGTAAGGCCAGGGGGATGCTCAGGCTTCAGTTACGAAATGTATTTTGATACCGACAAAGCTGAAGACGACGTTGAAAAGACTTTTGATGAAGTTCGTGTTGTAGTCGATCCATCTAGCGCAGAACTACTAGTAGGTGCAACTCTTGATTTTAAAGACGGACTTAATGGAGCGGGTTTTGCAATTGATAATCCGAATGCTCAAAAGACCTGTGGTTGTGGAAAGTCTTTTTCATAATTGCGTTTAAACAACAGTCGCTAAAGCTTCAGAGACCTCTTTTGAATCCATAGCAAAATTAAGGATGCTTGTAATAACCCCTTCTGCGTTTGCGACAATCAGACTTGGTTCAAAATTAAGACCCAAAACTCCGATTATGGGCGTAGTAGAAAAGTTTTGTTTTTCAGGTTCTTTGAATACTTCAACATGAATTATTGACAATTCTTCATCAAGAATTTCTGATTGCTTAATAAGTATTTCGAGAGCAGGTCCACAAACGTCCGTCTGGCAAAAACGTGGAGTGGAAACAAGTAGTGCGGTAGGTAGAGATTTCTCTAAGGATTCATCGAGGCTTATTTTATGAAGCGGACAAACTCCTGAAGATTTAGTGCAAATAGGTTTTACGTCTAAATTATCTTCAAATGTTGGAGTTTTAATAGAGCGCATTTTTTGTCCTAATTGAACCAAGTTAATTTCTGACTGTTCAACAACTAGTATTTTGTGGTGGCCGCTTAGATTTTTTCCTTCTACTTTGTATTCCCCCGGTCTAGATGGACTAAAAATTAGAGGAAAGTATGGAATTACACCGGGCTCACCGTGGCGACTAATTTCTCCTTCGAAAATAGTTTCACCAGTGGATATTTCTGTCACGGACAGATCAATTGAGTTTGGAACATTTTCAGTAATTGGAAAGCCTTCTTCTCCGATAAGAGTGTAAGGCGCGCGCTGTCCTGGGCTGTTAGTGAAAACTGTTGGGGCCTGGTACCCATCAGCGAAACGAGCTCCAAGTGATAGTGTTTGAGAATTTTTATCATTTGCACAGTTTGTAAGTACTATTCCACCTGTGAAACCAGCAATACTGATTAGAGCCTGACGTCTAGACAGAAGAAACTTGTTGGCAACCACAATTAAAGATTACTAGTTAGTTGGATCGACAACTTACGGAGAACAATCCTTTTATGAATGATCAAAGAGAATTATCAATAAAAGTAGATGGAGAGATGTTTGTTGTTAATGACGAAGATCTGACATTATTGGACTTTTTGCGGAGTCATGTTGGTATAACTTCCGTAAAAGACGGCTGTAGCCCTCAAGGGCAGTGCGGTTGTTGCACAGTTTTGGTAGATGGTCAAGCCAGAGTTTCTTGTGTAACTCCTGTAAAAAGAGTCATTGGTCGGGAAATAGAGACTTTGGAAGGTTTGGATGACACACTAAAAAATACTTGGGCCAAAGCATTTATTGATGCAGGGGCTAGTCAGTGTGGATTTTGCACACCTGGGATAATCATGCGATTTGCAGCACTTCAGAAAAGTGGAGAAAAAACAGAGATAGAAAAAGTTAAACGTTCTTTACACGCCCATCTTTGTAGGTGTACCGGATGGCAAACAATATTAGAAGCGTGGGATGACTTCGGAAATTCAGAAGTAGCGATTGAAAATGATAAAGCTTCTGAGCGTGCAAGCATTGAAGGTAGGACACCTCAAAAAATTGGTTTTGATACTGCTTTAGGTAAGGGTGGTTTCTCTGCTGATATAGCGCCATCAAATTGCTTAATAGCTGTACCGGATCAGCTGGGAGGTTGGTCTTTGGGTGAAAGTTTGACCGAAGCTAGAAACGCTTCAAAAAAAATCCAAGGTAGAAGAACCACAGTAAAAGCAGTTCCACCTATAGAGCTCCCAACAGGAGATTGGGATGCAGTTCTCAGAACTAACTGGGTTGAACCAGGGTATTTAGAAACAGACTCTTCATGGTGTGAACCTGGCGGAGAGCCTTCAACACCTCTAGCTAACGGTGGTGCTTTCGGTTCAAAATTTGAATCAGTTGCACCGAGTGCAGCGAGGCAATTAGCAGACAAATATAAAAGGCCTGTTTTGGTACTTTTATCAAGAGAAGATTCTGTTCATTTGGGTCACAAAAGACCTCCTATTGCGGGTGGTGTAAACAAAAATGGAGAAGGGATTATAAGAGTTGCTAGAACCCCAGGAATAGCTGATGCTATTAATTCAGTAGCTCCAAAAATTGAGGTGCAGGAAATTGATTTACCAGGCCCCATAACTTCGTCGAAAGTAAGAGCGGCAGGCTGGGCTGAAGCGAAAATTTTACTATGCGGAGCTTTCGGTGAAGTTGGGACGATTATTTCGCCTGATGGATCAGAGGCTTCTGCAGAAATTGATGAAAAAAGTATAAACATCTCAGTCCGCTGTGGTGAGGTATTGAATGAGACAGTTTTGAGATCGTATTGCATAGGTGCTGCACACATGGCATGGAGTTGGGTTACTTCAGAATCTCTAGCTGTTGATGTAAATGGCCTAATACAGGATTTAACAGTTAGATCGTTTGGAATTGTTCGAGCCGGTGAAATGCCTGAAGTGAATGTTGAAATTCAGCCTGATTCGAGTAAAGCAGTCAATGGCTCAGATGCTGTGTTTGTCGCGGTTGCAGCAGCTACTTGGATACACAAAGGAACTTTACCTGAATGGCCCGTTGGTAATTAAGGGTGTAGTTTTAGTTGAACTAAGGAGAAAATATGAGCAAGCCAGTTGGTCCGTATACGCCCGCAATTCATGCAGGGGATTTTTTGATTGTAAGTGGTCAGATAGGTCATATCGATGGAGTTCTTGTTGAAGGTGGCCTTGAATCTGAAGCTCCTCAGGCTTTGGAAAATCTAAAAAAACTGCTTGAGGCTGAAGGGTCTTCATTAAATCAAGTTGTAAAAACAACAGTCTTCTTGACTGATATTGATAACTACGGGCGAATGAACGAAATTTATTGTTCGATATTCGATGAACACAGGCCTGCACGCTCTGCAGTGGCTGTAGCGGCTTTACCATTGGGTGCTTGCATAGAAATCGAAGCTCTCGTTTATAAAAACTGAAGTTTTTCACTTAATCTTTTTTGGACATGGATGTGTGAGTCTATTTTTATGGCAGAATGCACGTATGGGTGGAGCCGTGATCATGATAATTTTGCTGGTGGTAGTAATGCCTATAGCAATTCTGATGAGTGGCGCTCTAGCAGCAGCTGTAATAGGTGGGTTAGTCAAAAAGGATGTTGATAAGAGCCATGAAGAATCAGAGCTTCTTGAATTAAGCGAATCTAATCCTTGGTTAGAAGAAAAAACAGCTGATTAAGTTAAGAGCCCCAACGAGATTGACCGAATCTGTAACCTACGGACCTTACTGTTGAGATCAGATTGGCATGCTCCTCACCAAGTTTTGCTCTGAGTCTTCTTATATGAACATCAACTGTTCGGCCTCCGCCATAATAGTCGTAACCCCACACCTCACTTAGAAGTGTTTCTCGAGTAAAAACTTTTCCAGGTCGCATTGCTAAGAAACGAAGTAACTCATACTCCATATAGGTTAAATCTAAAGGTGAATCATCGATAGTTGCTTGGTATGTTTCGATATTTAAAACGAGTGAACCGTATTTAATAAGCTCAGGTTCTGTGCCCAAACCAAATTTTACGAAAAGGTTATTGAGCCTTATTTCTAACTCTTCAGGGTGAAAAGGCGTTATGCAGAAATCATCGAAAAGGTTTTCATCTATTTTGAAATTATTTAATTGGCCTTTGCTGATTAGTAGGAGAATAGGGACTAAAGGATTTTCTGTTTGACGTAGTTGTTTGCAAAGTGAAAGTGCTTCTTCTGGGTCTGTGTCAGCAACTATGACTCCAGCTCCCCAACCGGCATCAGGCTGGTCTGAAAGAGCAGAATCGGAATTGTTAACTGCTTTCCAAATCCACCCATTTTCATCTAGACATTGAGACAATTCAGGTGGCGGTGGAGCTGGAAAAATCAGGAGTGTTTCAATCATCAAATCTCTCACTACCAGTTCGGAAGGTATTGTTCGATTTCAAAAGGTGTCACCTGACGTTGATACTCATTCCATTCTGTCCTTTTATTTCTTAGAAACCATTCAAAGATATGGTCACCAAGAGTCTCTCGGACTAAATCTGATTCTTCCATTTCATCTAAAGCTTCGGCAAGGTTTGCCGGCAAACTATCCACACCCAGATCTTTTTGTTCTGAGCGACTCATTTCATATAGATTTGTTGTTGCTTCGGATGGAAGCTCGTAATTCTCTTTAATTCCTTTCAAGCCAGCTGCAAGCATTACAGAAAATGCAAGGTAGGGATTACAAGCGGGATCTACTGCCCTGTATTCGATTCTCGCTGAATCAGGTTTGTCTTGTTTATGAACGGGTATTCGGACCAGTGACGATCTGTTATTACGCGCCCAAGAAACATAACGTGGGGCTTCGTAACCCTCATTAATTCTTTTATATGAGTTGACCAGTTGGTTTGTTACTGCGGTTATTTCCCGAGCATGATGAAGAAGGCCGGCTACGAATGATTGCCCAATTGAGGAGAGATTTCCAGACGGGTCATGAAAGACATTTTTTCCTTTACTAAATAAGGAAAGGTGTGTGTGCATCCCCGAGCCTTGGACCCCGTTAAGAGGTTTGGGCATAAATGTAGCGTATACACCCCGATCGATAGCTATTTTCTTAACGGCTAAGCGTAGAGTCATAACTGAATCAGCCATTGTCAAGGCATCTGTGTACTGCAAATCTATTTCATGCTGACTGGGACTGTCTTCATGAAAAGAGTACTCAACAGGTATGGAAAGAGCCTCAAGCATATGAAGTGTGTGCCTTCGAAGATCGGAAGCTACATCCATCGTTGTTAAATCAAAATATGAGGCTTGATCTAGTGGTATTGGCTGCAAACCATTTTCTTGGTTAGCAAAATAGAAGAACTCTATTTCTGGAGCGCAAAACATTTCATAACCATCTTCTCTAGCTTGATCTATATTTCTCCGTAAAACCTGTCTCGGGTCACCGGCAAAGGGCGTGCCATCTAGATTTGTTATGTCGCAAAACATAGTTCCAGAAGCCTCATCATCTGCTACCCATGGAAGCAATTCAAAAGTTGAAGGATCAGGTCTTGCCAGCACGTCGCTTTCTTGGATTCTGCTAAAACCATCAATCGCTGAACCATCAAATTGGAGACCTTCTTCAAAAACCGTTTCTAGTTCAGCAGGTGAGATAGCGACTGATTTGTGGCGACCTAAAACGTCAGTGAACCAGAGGCGAATTAGCCTAACGCCACGCTCTTCCACGGTCCGAAAAACGTAGTCGAACTGCGCATGATTACGATTTTCTTGAATTTTGTTCATCACCAAGGATTATCGAAAATTTCTCTAAGGACAACCTATTTTCTTACGTTAATAATTTGTTAACAAATATCTAATAACTTTGAATCTCATTCCTGCGGTGTAAAAATGTTTTCATCAATTATCTAATAAGAATTTTTTTACGAAAAAATGGAGAAAATTATGTCAATAAGAGCTGAATATATTTGGATCGACGGCACTGTTCCTTTGCCGTATATGCGTTCTAAAACAAAAATAGTTGACAATTCTAGTGATCTTCCGATTTGGGGTTTTGACGGTTCAAGTACAAATCAGGCACCTGGTGACAACTCTGATTGTGTACTTAACCCAGTTTTTTCTTGCCCTGATCCGATCAGAGGCGGTGACGATATTCTTGTTCTGTGTGAGGTTCTCCTACCTGATGGAGAAATGACACCACATCCAACTAATACACGTTCAGCTTGTGTAGAAGTTTTCGAAAAGTATAAAGATCAAGAACCTCTATTTGGAATTGAACAGGAGTACACCTTTTTCATGGAAGGAAGGCCTTTAGGTTGGCCTGTTGAAGGTTATCCAGCCCCACAAGGCCCTTATTATTGCGGAGTTGGTGCAATTGAAATTGCGGGTAGAGATATCGTTGAAGCTCATACTAAAGCTTGCATGGATGCAGGATTAGCTATTTCTGGAACAAATGCTGAAGTTATGCTCGGGCAATGGGAATTCCAGATTGGACCAGTTGATACGGTAGCAGTTGCTGATCAGATATGGATGGCTCGTTATCTTCTCTATCGTGTCGCTGAAGATTTTGGGGTTGACGCTTCGGTAGCTGCAAAACCCATGAAGGGTGATTGGAATGGAGCTGGGGCGCACACCAATTTTTCTACAAATGCTATGCGTGAAAATTATGATGCAATTATCACCGCGTGTGAATCATTGGGAGCTGAGGGAAAGCCAGCTGAACACATTGCCGGGTATGGAATTGGAACTGAAGAGCGTTTAACCGGAGAACACGAAACTCAAAGATATGACCAATTCAGTTACGGGGTATCTGACCGTGGTGCTTCAATCCGCATCCCATGGCAAGTCCATCTTGATCAAAAAGGTTATATTGAAGATCGTCGACCAAATGCCAACATGGATCCATATGTGGTAACTAGGTTGATAACAAATACTTGTTGTTCAGCTCTGGCATAATTGAAGCATTCTAAAAAAATGGTGATATAAATTTTTTATGCGTATAGCCGCCGTTCAAGATTCACCAGTTTTTCTTGATCGCGCAGCGACTTTAGATGTTGTTCAGAAACGCATCACTGAAGCTGGTGAAGGTGGTGCTGATTTAATTGCATTCCCTGAAGTTTTTGTTTCTGGTTATCCTGTCTGGATTGATATAACTGATGCTTCAGCTTGGGAGAAAAGGTCCCAACAGGAAGCTTTCGCCTACTATCTCGATCAATCTGTAGAACTCAGTAGTTCCGAGTTTGTTAACGTAATTGATGCAGTACGAGACTCAAATGCTTTTACTTATTTAGGTGTAGTAGAACGAGCTGCTTCAGGTGGATCTGTTTATTGTTCCTTAGTAGCTATTCATCCAAAAGATGGGATTGTTGGGGTTCATCGTAAGTTAAAACCCACTTACGGTGAGCGTTTGATCTGGGCGGATGGTGATGGAGAAGGATTGGTAGCACACCAGTATAAGGGTGTCAGATTGTCAGGTTTAAATTGTTGGGAAAATTGGATGCCGTTGGCCCGTACAGCCATGTACAGCACCGGTGCTCAAATCCATGTCGCGGCTTGGCCGGGTTCTGTTGGACTAACCGAAGACATCACAAGATTCATTGCTAAGGAAGGACGCTTATTTGTAGTCAGTGTCGGTGCGGTGTATGACGCGAAGATGATTCCTGATGATTTTCCTTTGAAGAATCAGATACCTGACACAGGAAAATTCCATAATGGCGGTACCTGTATTGCTGGACCGGATGGACGATGGATTGTTGAACCTGTCAGTGATGATAAGGGAATTATTTGGGCGGATCTAGATATTGATGAGATACCTTTACAGCGTCACAACTTCGACCCAACCGGACACTACAGCAGACCTGATGTATTGAGTCTCACTATTGATAAGACTCGTCTTGCCCCGTAATTACTTTTTTAGATTGAAGTTAGGATTTTGAAAGGTTTCCTTCCTAAAGCGCATATATAGATAACTCAGCAAAAGTGTTCTAGTTTTTAAATGGAAGGAATTTTTAATGAAAGATTCGATTATCAAGTGGGTCGCTGGCGTTGCATTGGTATCTGTTATAGCGATTGCGGCAATTTTTGCAGTTGATAATGGAGCAACTTCAGATTCTGTTCAACAAGAAAAATTTCAGACTCTGGAAAATAAGGACGAGAAGCAAGCAAAGGTTGAAAAGGATGAACGATTAAAAGTCAAGAAAAAAATTAAGCGAGAAAAACGTAGAAAAGAATCTACACACTTACCTCCGATGATGGGTCCGATGATGG
>DBFL01000031.1:2368-2687 GCA_002294285.1 Candidatus Neomicrothrix sp. UBA881 | reverse complement strand
GGGCAGACAACTGAAGAGAGAATCGATCAGATAGTTATCACTTTGAGGATTTTGGCTGCTGTAGTGCTAGTTGGGACTCTTGGTTATTGGTGGCATACAAAGCCTAAAAACTCATCGAATCACAAAACTGAAAATACCGAAACTAATGAAACGGAATCAAAAAATACACAAGTTGATTCTGTTTCATATCCTTGGTCTAGCACTGAAGACGATGAGAAAATCACTGATTCTTAATCTTCGTCAGATAAGTGAAGCCATAACGCCTAGTGGTTGGTAAGGTTATTTCCTACGCGGACGTAGCTCAGCTGGTAGAGCATCA
>DBFL01000031.1:0-2048 GCA_002294285.1 Candidatus Neomicrothrix sp. UBA881 | reverse complement strand
CACCTTGCCAAGGTGAGGGTCGCGAGTTCAAATCTCGTCGTCCGCTCAAAAGAAATAAAATAATGAGCAGAATTTTCATTTACTGGATAGCTGGAAACAGATGACAGAAATTAAGACAACAATTGATTTTGACCCTGATGTCTTAAGAGCCAAATATAAAGCTGAGCGTGATAAGCGTATTCGTTCAGATGGAAATGAACAGTACATTGAAGCTACTGGTGTCTTTGGGTACTTAGCTAAGGACAATAACAGAGGAGAGCATCTCGACCGGGATCCACAAAGTCGCGAAGTGGATGTAGTCGTTGTTGGTGGAGGATTTGGAGGACTAATTGCCGGAGCCGGCTTAAAAAAAGCAGGCATTGACGATGTTGTTTTAATTGAAAAAGGAGCTGATTTCGGAGGCACTTGGTACTGGAACCAATATCCGGGAGCTAGATGTGATGTCGAATCCTATATCTACCTGCCTCTTTTAGAGGAAGTAGACAAAATACCGACAGAAAAGTATGCAAGTGCGCCGGAGATACAAGAACATGCTTGTGGAATAGCCCGTAAATTTGGTTTAGACAAAAACGCCTGCTTTCAGACAGAAGTAAAGACACTTAAATGGGATGCAGAAATAGACCGCTGGATAGTGCAAACAGATCGACAAGACGAGATGAAAGCCAGATTCGTCATCATGGCTTCAGGGCCTTTGCATAAGTTAAAACTTCCTGGAATTCCAGGTATAGATAGTTTCACCGGACATATGTTTCATACCAGTCGTTGGGATTACGATTACACAGGAGGCTCACCTGAAGATCCATTGACTAATTTAGGAGACAAACGTGTTGCAGTAATTGGCACTGGAGCAACTGCGATCCAGTGTGTCTCCCATCTAGGAAAAGCTGCGAAACATCTCTACGTTTTTCAGCGAACCCCATCTTCAGTTGATTTCAGAGGAAATCGCCCAACCGACACTGAATGGGCAGAATCGCTGGAACCTGGTTGGCATAAAGAAAGAATGGAGAATTTCAACAATCTTGTTTCAGGGGTACCACAAGAGGTCGATCTTGTTGATGACTGTTGGACCGACTTGATAGGAAACATCGCCGACATGTACAGAAGAGGTGCAGTGGATCCTGAGATGAATTTGTTGGAAGTTTTAGAGATTGCAAATTTCGAAAAAATGGAATCCATCAGAGAACGAGTTGAAGAGAACGTCGATGACCCTCAAATCGCAGAAGCTCTAAAACCTTGGTACGCACTATTCTGCAAGAGGCCATGTTTTGATGATGAATATTTGCCAACATTTAATAGAGAAAACGTTGACCTTGTCGATACAGGTGGTTTAGGTGTGGATGAAATTACCGCTAAAGGCCTGGTTGTTGCAGGGCAAGAGTATGAAGTTGATTGCATAATTTTCGCAACTGGCTTTGAGGTCGGCACTGGATACGAGAGACGGGCGGGGTGCCAGGTGATCGGAGAAGATGGCAGAACGCTTTCAGAAAAATGGGACGATAAAGGAATTTCAACTTTGCATGGTTTACAAACGCGTGGATATCCAAACTATTTCATGCTTAGTCCTAGTCAAGGTGCTTTTACAGTTAATTTTCCTCACTTGTTGGAAGAGGCTGTAACTAATGCTGTACATGTAATCAAGCACATGTGCGATAACGACTATCTAACTGTCGATGTCGAGAAAGAAGCTGAAGAACAATGGGTTCGAACGATAATAGAAAAAGCGCGCGGTCCTATCGGGGCAGGACCTGGCAGCACTGAGTGCACACCGGGTTATTACAACAATGAGGGTCATTTGAATGAAAAATCTCGTCAAGGAGCTCCTTATGGTGGAGGTTCAATTGAGTTTTTCAGCCTTATGAAGGATTGGCGTGATAGCGGAGATTTCAAAGGTTTGAAATTCAACTAGTTTTACATTTCCCGCTTCGGTGAGATGTTTAGTTACTCGTTATTATCACTATGCAGGATAATAAATAGAGGGGAATCATGGGAGAATTAGACGGACGAGTTGCCTGTGTGACTGGCGGAACCCGTGGAATAGGGAGAGCTAT
>DBFL01000024.1:2157-3180 GCA_002294285.1 Candidatus Neomicrothrix sp. UBA881 | reverse complement strand
TCTCGTTTCACCCCCTTCATCTTCGTTTTTAATTTGAAGCTTTAATTCATCTATCCCCAGCCTCTTCTTTTCAATATCATCCTCATAGCTCATCAATTCACTTTTATTTCCCAAGAATGCGGCCTGTTTATCACCTGGGGCGTAATAGGCATATTCAGTAAGCGCATGAATACTCTGTTCCGAGAACCAAGAAGCCGCATCTAACTTCTTAGGGATCTGAAGACAAATAATTCCTTTACTCAAATTTGTTAACCTCTCTCCTTCTGGAACGTCTTCGTTTTTTGCTATCGAAAGTGACGTGAGGTATCCCTCTGGATCAAGGAAAGAAAGACTCGTCTGGCTCGTCCATGAAGGATTGTGTGGCTGTGAGGAGAACCTATATTGAATCTGTTTTAAGCTGGTTGAGGTATTTCTTGGATCACTTGGATCCAATGTTTGGACATACTCCAAACCAGCAAGAGTGTCTGGATCATCAATATCAGGTGATTCGAGACGAAGCACAGCTGCCATTTCGCCTGCTTTCCTTTCTCGGTCCCAGTACTCCATGAGGTGAAACAACAACCCATAAGACTGTTTTATTGTCAAAGACATTTAGTCACGCACCTGCTCCAATATTTTTTCTTGCAACTCTTGAACTCGGCGAGAAAAGACACCTAATTCGTGAGGGAGGACCTCGTATTCAAAAGCCTCTGTTTCGCTGCGTTGTTCCAACAACCATGCGTGGAGTAGCTGGGTCGCATCTACGTCTTCTTTGTTGTATTTAGCAATAGCTCTCTTACGTTCCTCATCTCTTGATATTCCATAAAGCGCGTGATTTGCATAAAGTTCATACTCAAAAACAGCACCTGCACCTTGTTGAATAGTTCCATCGCTTTCCGGATCTAACGAGGAGCTGTTTGTGTCTCCATCTTCCGAATTTGAGTCCTGCTGATCTGCCGAACGATCAAATCCAGCCACTTGTTCCATAAATTTCAAACTAAGTGACTCCAATCCCGCTTGAAGACTGTTACGAACAACTGCTAA
>DBFL01000024.1:0-1779 GCA_002294285.1 Candidatus Neomicrothrix sp. UBA881 | reverse complement strand
AAATCTTCCGATGCAAGTATGTTCGCAAAAATATCTACCGTATTTGAAGCCTGATCATTGTCTGTCGTTAAGTTTCCCAACAATGACCTTTCAGTGTGGTTGTAGTGGTAGACATGCATCTCTATTTTTGGATCCATAGCCTGACACTGCTTATAACGTTCATAAAAGAACCTAACCAGCGCCCTTGCTTTCTCTTTTTCTACGTCTTTATCGGGATATCCCTGTTTGTCTTCTGACCATCTCTCCTGATATATCCATTCGCCATCAACTTTTTCTAAATAACCAAAAAGAAAGATGATCCCTGATTCTGGGTTCAGAAATGGGTGCCCTTCAAAGTCTAGGTAGATGTCATAATCTGTGGCCTCTGGTAGATAGAGAAGAGTCTCTCCTTTTTTCCAATCAGTGCGATCTTTTACTTTCTCCTTCATCGCTTCTTTAGAGAGAAAGTGAATCGGAGCATCTTTGATTTCAAGTTTCTTCTCACGGGTGATTATTTGAAGACGGGCTTGTTTCCATATCCGTACAAGCTGTTTGGCACTTACTTCGGGTTTAACTTCTTCAAGCAATTCATCATTAACCATTGGCATGACTGCACTGAAATCAGCTTCTATTTCTTCTTCCATATCCGCTGTTAAAACTGCATTAGCGGCACCAGTTTGTTCTTCATCCAGAAGAGCAGAGACGGTTTTCTTTGACAAAGAGGCAAGGTCAGTCATAGTAGTTACACCTGCTTCTTCTAATGCTTCTTTGTGAACGGAATGAATTCCTGAGATGAAAGTCAAAGAATCGTCTTTACGCCACTCCAATTCACATTCTTTCCAGTACTCGCAAATCCCGCAGTGAGAACATTTCTCTGGTTTAGTTTCGGCATCTGCCCCGAGTTCCACTACCTTTTCTAACTTCTGACGAAGCCGTCTCCAATACCACCAAAAATGTGAAACCTTAAACGATTCTTCCTCTCCTGATCCAAGAGCTACAGCAACCTCTGACGGTCGCTCAGAAATAGCAGGGTTCGCTTCAACTGCTTCTGCATAGAAAAGTAATTGCAGTAAATGGCCTGGCTTCGCTCCGGTCCGAGAAAGTTTAGAATCAACTGGTTTATAAGTATCGTCCGCTTTCTCAAGAAAGTCGGCAATTCCTCGAATCCCTTTATGAATAAATGGCATTTGAAAAATAATTGGATAGCCAACTTCTAAAGGATTTGGATCTCCTACACGTTCTGTCCAACCTTTAAAAGACTCGTTCTGCCAGTCCGCTTGATCAACTTCAAATACAGCTTCTTGGTCTGGATATTCTTCTTGATACCTCTTTAAACATTCTTGTTCATGAAGAATCCCTTTTTTCTGCAATAAGTCAGAAAAGTCTTTGGGTGGAGAAATAATAAGGTCGCCGTCTTCATTTGTCCTTATTTCCTCATTCGTCTTACGCTGATCACTATTTCCAAAACCACTACTCCGCGCTCTCTCATCATCACGAAACTTGAGAGTCAAATAATGTTCACAAGCCATCCACGCAGTAATTTTTGAAGGTGAAAGCATAGATGGCATAGAACTTTTATAGCACACCGATGAGACAAAAATTCAGTCTCTTGGCTAACAACTCTTGAAGGTTTATAGTCTCCTTATGTCTTTCTTTCGAAGAAAAAACAAACCCCCGAAACAACAAGCCACACCAGCAAAGTCAAAATCTGTCATAAAAAATAAATGTGAATACTGCGGTTCAGCAATGGAACTCACAGATAGATGGTGTCCAGTATGTGATAGGGACAGTCGCTGGGAT
>DBFL01000003.1:47592-48149 GCA_002294285.1 Candidatus Neomicrothrix sp. UBA881 | reverse complement strand
CCCATGCCGCCCATGCCGCCCATTGGGTCCATTCCCCCGCCAGGCATTGCAGGCTCAGGCTCAGGTTTGTCAGCTACTAATGCTTCAGTTGTCAAAAGAAGAGCTGCAATCGAAGCTGCGTTCTGCAAAGCAGCTCGGGTAACTTTAGCTGGGTCTATTACTCCAGCTTCAACCAAATCAACCAACTCTCCAGTTGCAGCATTCAGGCCTGTTGAACCCGAAGCCATCTCAACTTCTCTGACTTTGACAGCACCTTCAAAGCCGGCGTTATCAGCTATGAGTCTTGCTGGGGCTTCAAGAGATACATGGACTATTCTCGCCCCTGTTTCTTCATCTCCATCAAGACCATCAATCACCGACTCAATAGCTGAACGCGCTCGCAGTAAAGCAGTTCCGCCCCCGGCGACAACTCCTTCTTCTATAGCTGCACGCGTAGCTGAAAGAGCGTCTTCTATCCTGTGCTTTTTTTCTTTAAGTTCAACTTCAGTGGCAGCTCCAACCTGAACTACAGCAACACCACCAGCTAATTTTGCTAGTCTTTCTTGAAGTTTCTCTTT
>DBFL01000003.1:46300-47217 GCA_002294285.1 Candidatus Neomicrothrix sp. UBA881 | reverse complement strand
GCTGAGTCTCCAGCACCTTCAACAATTGTTGTGTCATCTTTCGTGATTACAACTTTTCTAGCAGTACCTAGCATGTCAAGACTTACGCCTTCAATCTTTAGGCCAACTTCTTCACTTACTACCTGCCCTCCAGTAAGAACGGCCATATCTTCTAACATGGCTTTACGTCTTTCACCAAAACCTGGTGCCTTAACTGCTACAGAATTGAAAGTGCCACGAATCTTATTGACTACTAAAGTCGCCAAGGCTTCTCCTTCGACGTCTTCAGCAATTATCAACAAGGTTTTTCCGCTTTGCATAACTTTTTCAAGCAGTGGCAGAAGATCTTGAACGGAGGCAATTTTGCCTTGATTGAAAAGCAAATAAGGATCTTCTAAAACAGCTTCCTGTCTTTCTGGATCGGTTACGAAATAAGGCGAAAGGTAGCCTTTGTCAAACTGCATGCCCTCTACAAAATCTAGATCCATACCGAAGGTGTTTGATTCTTCAACAGTTACAACACCATCTTTACCTACCTTGTCAATTGCTTCCGCAATAACTTCTCCGATCGCAGCATCTGCAGCTGAAATTGCTGCAACGTTTGCGATCTGATCTTTTGAATCATCGACTCTGACTGATTGGTCAGCTATCGCCTCAACAGCTGCAGCTACGGCCTTCTCTATACCCTTTTTCAAACTCATAGGGTTAGCTCCCGCTGCTACGTTACGTAAACCTTCGCGAACGAGAGCCTGTGCGAGAACAGTAGCGGTGGTAGTGCCATCTCCCGCAATGTCATTCGTTTTAGTTGCAACTTCTTTTACTAATTGAGCACCCATGTTTTCAAAGCTGTCTTCAAGTTCAACTTCTCGGGCTATGGAAACGCCATCATTTGTAATTGTTGGTGCACCAAATTTTTTATCGAGAACTACATTTCGTCC
>DBFL01000003.1:36441-46111 GCA_002294285.1 Candidatus Neomicrothrix sp. UBA881 | reverse complement strand
TAATTGAGCACCCATGTTTTCAAAGCTGTCTTCAAGTTCAACTTCTCGGGCTATGGAAACGCCATCATTTGTAATTGTTGGTGCACCAAATTTTTTATCGAGAACTACATTTCGTCCACGTGGTCCCAATGTTACTTTCACGGCGTCAGCTAACTTATTGACACCTGCTTCGAGGCCTCGTCGGGCCTCTTCATCAAATTTTAAAATTTTCGACATTTGGACCTACTTCACAACCGCGAGAACATCACGAGCATTAAGAATCAAAAGATCCTCACCCTCTACAGTTATTTCAGTTCCGCCGTATTTGCTGTAAACAACCGTGTCACCAACACCAACTTCCATTGGTATTAATTCTCCGCCCTGTTCACTGCGTCTACCAGGTCCTATTGCTAATACTTCACCAGTTTGTGGTTTTTCCTTTGCTGTATCAGGTATAACAAGACCACTTGCAGTGGTCTCTTCTGATTCGCTAGGTCGGACCACAATACGATCCTCAAGAGGCTGAAGGTTCATAGAAAACTCCGATTCTAATTCTTTCTTAAACTGCCAAAATTTATGAATTGAACAACAACTCTTTTGGCAGTCTCATTATCCGACTGCTAACGATACGTCTGAAATGTGTGTAATTCCAACATTTTTCGACCGTTTTAAAACAAATTTCCCCTGAGGTATCGCAAAATTCACTTGATTTAGGGAAAAACAAAATAATTGCCCTAAAGCAAGCCCAAATTAGGGTTTACTCCAACGTTTAAAGGGCTTGGACCCATTTTTTTGAGCCTCCAGTATCCAGCGGCGGCAACCATTGCAGCATTATCTGTACACATCGCCCTAGAAGGTAGGCACCCTTTAACACCGACTGAAGCGCATGTTTCCAAAAATCTCTCACGTAATCTTGAGTTTGCGGCTACACCGCCACCTAAACAAGCTGTTTCAACTCCTGTGTATTCAAGTGCCCACTTGAGTTTTGTTAATAATGCATCCACTACAGCTTCCTGAAAAGATGCCACAACATCTTCTGTAGCGACATCAGGATTTGAACGCACATGGTTAACTACAGCTGTTTTTAGACCGCTAAAAGAAAAAGCAAACCGTTTATCTTCAGGCAACGTTTCAGGATTTTCCTGCACAAGTGAACGTGGATATTTAAATGCGGTTCTATCTCCCTCTAAAGCTAACTTGTCGATAGCTGGTCCACCGGGATATCCGAGTCCCAAATATCGAGCTACTTTGTCATAAGCTTCTCCGGCAGCATCATCAAGTGTCGAGCCTAGTAATCGGTATTTGCCTTGTTCTTCCATCAAGACAAGTAAAGTGTGACCTCCGGAAACAAGCAGAAAGATGAGTGGTAATTGCAGATCTGGATCTTCAAGAAAAGATGCATAAAGGTGCGCTTCAAGGTGATTGACTTCTACAAATGGAACACCCCAAACGGTTGCTAAAGCTTTTGCCGCGCTAACTCCTACCAGCAAGGAACCCACAAGACCTGGGCCTGTAGTTGCAGCAACTGCTTCTATCTCATCTGCCTCCATTCCTGAAGAAACTAAAGCTTCTGCAACTACGGGAACTATCAAATCAACGTGTGCTCTACTTGCTATTTCAGGTACAACGCCGCCAAATCTTTCATGCAAGTGAACCTGGCTACTGACTATTGAAGAGTGTATTAATTTTGACGATTCGACTACTGCCGCTGCAGTCTCATCGCATGAAGTTTCTATACCTAAAATTAAGTTAGCCAATTTCACACCTTTTGAACATCTAAACGATTTATGGTTGATTCAACGATTTCTATAACCTTCTGATCAGATAAGTCACTAAGCCACATAATCAAAGCATCTTCTCCTGTATCACTGTAATAATTTGGCCTGACTCCTGCAGGTGCAAATCCAAACTTTCTATACAAAGCCTGGGCTTTCGAATTACCCACTCTCACTTCCAGAGTGATCCCCTTAAGATTTAAATCGATAGCGGAACAACAAAGATCTGCCAACATTAAACTACCTAATCCAGAGTTTTGATTTTCAGGCTTTATAGCCATTGTAGTTATATGACCTTCATCATGAAGTCTCATAAGACCTGAATGTCCTATTGCCTTTCCGCTTTTGTCTAGCACCCGATGAAAGCATTTTTCCGAGCGCAACTGTTGGCGCAAAAAATTCGGAGACCAAATAGTTGAAAAAACCATTTCATCAATCGCTAGAATTTGTCCAACATCATCTTCTGTTGCGTTTCTAATCGTGACTTGCCTAAAATCAGTTTTCATTTTGATTCATTCCGTGTAGACCAATTAATTTCTGCATCAGGTTTGCGTAAATATATGGGTTCGAGGTCCCAGGGTTGCACAAAATCTTCACGCATTGCACGAGCATGTGCCAACTGAACCATTGCCCGTGCACTCGGATGTGCCAATCCTTGCTCCGCAAGTTCTATTCTTCCGAGACTTTCAAAGACTTCAGAGTAACGAAGAGCCCCATCGCCCACTAGCAAACTTGGCTCATCAAATGTCTGAATTTCAGCAGCTAAGTCTTCTGGCGTACAAACGTTTACTTCGCGCACTCTTTGAATCCCTCCTGGAACTCTGCGGAAAAGAGCGGTAAACAACTCCCCTCTTCTGGCATCCAATGCAGAAACAATTAAGCGACTCGTCCATCGCGCTGGGAATGCAAGTAAATCTAAACTTGAAATACCAATTACTGGCAAAGTAAGTGCGTGTGCAATGGAAACTGCCGTTGCAATACCAACCCTCAGTCCAGTAAACAGACCTGGCCCAATATCAACTGCAATTGCACCAAGTTCAGAAAACTCAACACCAGCCTGCTCTCTTACAAATGCTATTTGAGGAGAAATATTCTCTGCATGCTTTCCATTTATACCTGTGTGTGCTGATGCCAAAACTCCTTCATGGCCGCCAATAGCACAACCTGCTTGTGAGCTAGCAGTCTCAATCGCAAGAATTAACATATCTATTCACTCTCCTCTGTCGAAAAAGAAGATACAAGACCAACTAAATCAATTTCTCTCTCTGTCCATTTTTGCCCTGTAAGAATAAAATCTAAGACACGGCTGTCTTGATTTTCTCCTATCCTCAAACGAATCTCCAAAAAACCTTCTGACAAGACTGAAGAAATAACATCTCCCCATTCAATTACTGTCAAAGAATTACTGTCTATTAATTCTGACAAACCTAATTCTTCAACTTCCTGAAAACGATCGAGCCGATATACATCTAAGTGATTTAAAACAAGTTCTCCTTCATACCTGTTAGCAAGAGTAAAAGTTGGAGATGTGATCGGAGTTTCAATTCCCATGGCTAAGCCTAAACCTTGTGTAAAAGAAGTTTTCCCAGCACCTAAATCTCCGGATAAAACAACTACATCACCTGGTCGGAAAATACCAACCAATAATGCTGCTAATTTATGTGTTTCTTCAACTGAAGAAGTCTTTGCAGTGGCTACAGGTGTAAAGCTTGCATCTTCTTTAACCATAGATTATTTCCTTGGCTTTGCGAAAATCTGTTCTCATATCTTCGAGCACCCCCTTCCTGCCCCTAAGGGCAGCTGCAGGATGAAAAGTGGGAATCAAAGAACTGCCTGAATATTCGTAGATTCTTCCTCTCACTTTAGTTATTCCAGTTTTTGTTTCAAGAAGAAGTCTGGTTGAAAAGTTTCCGAGAGTAATAATTACTTTCGGTTTAATGAGCTCTAATTGTTTTTTTAGATATGGACGACAGGAATCAATCTCTTCCTGTTTTGGGTCTCGATTTTCAGGTGGTCTGCATTTCACAATATTTGAGATATAACACATTGAACGATCCATATTTAATTCTTCAAGTAAAAGAACGTCTAAAAGTTTCCCAGAACGGCCAATAAAAGGAATCCCTGTTCTGTCTTCTTCAGCACCTGGTGCCTCACCTATAAACATCAAATCGGCGTTAATCGAACCTGCCCCAAAAACAGGCTGTGTTCTTTTTTTAGAAAGAGAGCATTTGGTGCATTCCAATACCTCTTGTGCAATACCACCTAAAGTTTCCATCACAACAAAAGACTAATCGATTTAAACCAATACAAGAATGTGTTATGTGCACGCTTGACGAATAGATTTTTCGGTTACAAGCACGCTTAAAAATCTTGCTAAATTTAATTTACGGGGATCAGATTCTACTTCCTTTGTGGATACTGCTACTACAGCATCTCCATCCATTCTTGTGTGAGCTGGAAATAAAGAGCGTGCAATCCCGTCGTGACTTGACTGCGAAAGAAGAAAACATTCTGTTTTAGTAAGAGAAAGATTTGTTATTACTACTCCCAAAGTCGTATTCATCAATTCGGTGGGTTCCGGTTTTTCTTCGTGCAAAGAAGTCTGAAAATTTTCTTCAATAAAAGATTCAGAGATGTGTTCTTCACTTAAACTGCCCATTGCATTAACAGCAAACAAAGAACAGACAATAACGTCCTCAATTTCGGCATGGGCAATACCTATGCCTCCAGAGGTCACTTTATCTTTCCCAAGCCAATTCCCTATTGTGGCTCCTGTTCCAGCCCCTACTTGTCCAGTTTGTACCACACCATCATTTTGTTCACCATCTAAACATGCAGCTCTGCCTTCATTTGGCCCAGGATAAGTTGAAGAACTTCCTACTCCAAGATCATATAAAGACATACCCACAACAATGGGAATCGCACCTGCAGTAGTTGGAAAACCAATATCTGACTCTGACAAGAAGTCAACAACACCATTAGACGCAGAGAGCCCGAATGCTGAACCGCCTGAGATAGTTACTGCATTTATATTCTCAACTGTCCGTTCAGGCGACAGTAATTCAAACTCTCTGGTAGCAGGCGCCCCACCTCTAACTTCACCCGAAGCAACCACACTGTTTGGAAATCTAATTACCGTGCAACCCGTTTTAGCCTCTGCATCAGTCCAGTGACCAATTTTTACTTCTTTAAACGGAAACTTCATTAAGTCGACGGTACATGTCTTTTGATTTTGTCAGCTAATTCACTTGTGTATTTTTAAAAATGATTAGAGAGACCTTAAGGTGAATTTTCAAAAGCCTGTTCCAAGCTCTCATCATAATGATCGATTACAGTGGCCCAATCGAAACGTTTCATCGACCCGTCTAATCCTGAAACGTTTTTCTTCCAGCTCTTGACATCTTTTAAAACCTCTCGTAAACGACCTGTCATCCCTTGATCTGGGTAAAAAGCAAAATCATGCCAACGCTTCGGAACGATTTCTGGGTAGCTAAGACGCTTTGGTAAAACTGGAATCGCCCCAGCTGATAGTGCTTCAACTATGGAAATTCCAAAAAATTCATGAATTGCTGTGCTTACTACAATGTCTGTTTTAGACAAAAGTTCAACATATTCAGTTCTAGGCAAAAACCCAGAACTAACTAAATGTTTACTCAATTTTCCAAAGGTCCTATCTATTTCTCTGGGTTCTTTAGGCGTATTTTCTCCGGTTACTACAAAAGTAAATTGGCAACCTTCTTCATCAAGCTGTTTTAGAGAAGCAATGAAATCTTCAGGCGCCTTATCGTACTCCCATCGATGGTTCCACAAGATTAAAGGAAGATTTTGTGAGTCTCCAGAAGATTTTATTTCTGATAACTCAACACCAACTGGCAGAACACAGGTTTTCTCTATTACCTCCTCCAAGCGGTGAGAGTGAGGCATATCTGGCACATTTTTTAGTAGCTCTGGTAAAGCATCTAAAAGGTTTATCTTGTGGAAATTGGAATTGAACCAGACTTGATCAGCTACAACCATATTTTTCCAATTCACAAACTTCATCGAACTATCTGGTGACTGACCTTCGGGCATCGGATATGTCAACTGATTCTCATGCTGGTATAAAATTACCGGAGGGTTACCGAGAAAACGTTTCGTGAAACCTAGCCATGCTGCTAGATCAATCATTCCGCTTACCAAAATAATATCTGGTTCTCCGTTCTCAATAACTATCTCTTGAGTTTCCTCTGCCAAAGTTAAGGCTGAACCTCTTACTCGCCATCTCCAAAAAGAACCTGGGTGAGAAACAATGGAAACATCATGACTGCTATGTTTTTTTAAACCTTCAGCCCACGCCTTGTGGGAACCACTATGAAATGGTTCAAGAAGTAAAACTTTTAATTTTCTCTCCATCAAGGCCTAATACCTTCGAGGAACTCTAGCCCCTAAAGAAGTTAGAACTTCATAACCTATTGTTCCCAATAATTCTGCGACATCAGAGACTGTAAGAAAGCTTTCACCTTGGGAACCTAATAAAACAACTTCATCACCAACTTTTACAGATGGACTTACCTCTGCAATTAGTGAGTCCATCGTTACTACACCTCTTATCGGACAATGAGATCCCCCAATCAATACCTCACCACCATCCCACCAACCTCTGAAAATCCCATCTGCATATCCAATTGGAATTGTTGCAATCTGGGTTCTCTTATCTGCTTTCCAACGATGCCCATAACCAACCCCTTCTCCGCTTTCCACGGTTTGCAAATGACTCACTTCGCTTCTCAGCCAAACAGCAGGCTTCAATCCAAGATTATTAAACCTCTCCGAAAAGAATTTCGACGGTTCAGTTCCATATAGGCCTATCCCTACTCGAACCATTGAACGATGCGTTTCGGGCCACTCTAAGGTCGCTGCAGTATTTGCTTGGTGAACTATTTTAGGATTGTGTCCTTCTTCAGCAAGACTTTCCAAAACTTGATCAAATAGCTCTATCTGTTTCCTATTAAATGGATCTGAAGGAATGCTGGCTACTGCGAAATGTGTAAACACACCCTCTAATTGAAGTCCCGATTCAGATATATAATTAGCCAAATCAACAATTTTGTTTGGTCTTACTCCGACTCTATGCATACCGGTATCCACCTTTAGATGCACAGGGATTCCTTCTTCAGCTACTTCAGAAAATGCATCTACTCCAACTTTGGTATATATAGCGGGCCGAACTCCACCAAGTCTCACAACTTCTTCCATTTCATTTGGTCGAGGCTCTGAAAGTATGAGAATCGGAGCTTCTACACCTTCATCTCTTAAAGCAGCTGCTTCTTCTACAAAAGCAACGGCAAGCCATGTGGCACCTGATTTCAAAACTTGTTTGGCGACTTCAACAGCTCCATGTCCATAACCATCAGCTTTTACCACAGCACAAAGTTCGACAGACTCGTCTAATAGATCACAAAAAATAGAAGTATTTTTTGAAATTACTTCTAGATCAATTTCAGCCCAGGTCGGTCTCATCAGTAACTCCAAGGTCTTTGTCTAACCCTAATTCAACAAGAGCTTGTATTAAACAACTAACTAGATCAGTTGCAACAACACCTGTTGAATTCAAGCGACTCAAAATCTGACCATGAACATAAGCACCTGAAGCTGCAGCTTCGAGAGGGCACGCTCCCCTCGCCAAAAAAGCTCCGATAATTCCCGCCAAAACATCGCCAGAACCTGCTGTAGCCAAACGTTGATCTCCAGAATTTATAACACGAGTCTTACCTTCGGGATCAGAAACAACCGTGGTGGGTCCCTTTAAAAGAACAACCGCCCCAGTTTTCTCTGCACATTCTCTAACCGAATTAATACGATCCGGAGATGGCAATTCGCCCATGATTTTTTCAAATTCACCTTCATGGGGTGTAAGAATAATTTGTCTATTTTTTGGAAATTCATTTTTCGTAAAAGCGTGAAGAGCATCACCATCAAGCACTACAGGACATTTGATCTCTCCAATTAAACGTTTTAACCCGTTAAGCACTTCTTGGTTTCTACCTAAACCAGGGCCAACCACAAATGACTTAAAACGCTTAATTTCGTTTTCATCTATAGAAAAACTCCTTTGCAAAGGAAAAGAAACAGCCTCTAACGGCAATTCTGAAATCTCGACTTCGGGGGATGAAAAACGAACATAACCTGCCCCGGCTCTCTGTGCGGCAGTAACAGCTAGAACCGCTGCCCCTTCCATGCCATTCGAACCAGCAATAACCCAACAGGCTGATTTCCATTTATGCGAATCCTGTGGTCGTGACGGAATCCACTTTTGTATATCAGCGCTAGTTACTAAACCACAAGACAAGGAAGAAGTTTCTAAACCAATATCAACAATTTCTAACTCCCCACTTAGACAAGCTCCTTCCGAAAGAAGATGTCCGGGTTTAAGTGCATTAAAGGTCAAAGTTCTTTTTGCCTCGAAAGGCCTACCCAAAGCCTTACCGGTATCGCCGTCAACTCCTGATGGGAGATCTACGGACAGTACAGTCGAGTTTGTTTTAGGAGCTTCATAGGGCCTCTTCAATCCAGTCCCATATGCGGCATCAATAACCAAATCAACTTCAGGCAGTTCTTCTGGAGATTCATCTGCGTCAAATAAATGAACGCGAACCCCTCTCCTCTGAAGCCTCCTTGCTGCTACTCTCCCGTCTTCTCCATTGGAACCTTTTCCTGCAACCACGACCACTCTTCTACCATAAGCGCCACCAAGTTCTCTGAGTGCTGAACGCGCCACTGCTGCTCCAGCTCTTTCAATTAGAACTTCCGGAGAGTATTGAGACGATCGATCAATCTCTCTAATCTCTTCTATATCTGCAATTGGAATCACAATAAAACTACTTTCAGAAAATCACTCACAATGCAACAACCGTTGCAAGAGCTAAGTGATCAGTGTGAGTAATAGAAAGTTCCCAACGAGTCACTCCCGCTTCTTCTGATCTTGTGAATGCTTTACCATGCAAGCACAAGGTTGGTTGGCCAGAGGATTCACGTACAACTTCAATGTCATACATAGGCATCGACCCTAAACCCAATCCTAAAGACTTAAGTGTTGCTTCTTTGACAGCAAATCTACCTGCATAACGTTCTGCGGGATCTTTAGCTTTTTCCGCATACTCACGTTCTAAAGGTCTAAAAAGTCTAGACACTATATTAGGTGTTCTTAAGAGAACATTCCTAAACCTCTCGACATCAACCAAATCGACTCCAATACCTATCACTTTAGAAGTCCCCCATCAAACATCAGTTAAACCTCTTAAACTCTCAGCAATCGAATCAATCGAATCAATTAATAGACATTCAATACTCTGCTCTAAAAGAAAATCATCTCTAAAAGATGGCTCAGTTTCTCGAACAGCGTCCTGAATGCCCCCGTAACGATTGTGATAACCCTGTAAAACTTTCTTTATTTCCTGAACATTCAAATTTTTACGTAAAACGATATGAAGAAGATTTATCCCAATAGTCTCACCGTCTTTTACTTCGGGAATCAACAAAATCGTTCTCTGGTCTCTTAACCCTTTGGTGAGTAGAACTTTTTTACTAGCCGCTACTCGGTGTTTAGTACCTCTGAGCTCTAAATCTCTTTCAGTTCTCGATTTAATTCCTAAAGAAACACCACCCCGGTCGATGATAGACAAAGTGGGATTCTCCTGATCCAAACTACTTATCCGGTAACGAGTGTGTCCTATTACTTCATCAATTGCTATATCTAAACTGACCAAAAGTTTTAAAGTCTCATAACTAAGAGCGTCACGTGAAGTTCCTGCACCAAGGACCTCCTTAACTAAGGCAACTTCCAAAAGATTCTCATCACTTCTTGAAATCCCAACGGTAACGGTCTTGGCCTGATGTTTTATTGCATCAACTGGTCTTGTCAATTCTTCAATAGCCAA
>DBFL01000003.1:20334-36061 GCA_002294285.1 Candidatus Neomicrothrix sp. UBA881 | reverse complement strand
ACTTGATAAACATCAAGTGGTACTTCACCAAGAGAGTAACGCAAGAGCGAAGCTAAGCGAACCGAGGTTGATGCCTCTAAGTGGCCATTTAACCGGCCATTTCTCAACTCATCAAAAAAGAAGTTTGCAACTTTCAAAATATCTTCATGTAAACAGTCAAATAATTCGTCGTTTGAAAAATCACTCTGTTCAGTAATTCGGTCATTCGTTAGTTTTTCAATTGCTGAATGAGCAATCCGTAAAGGTTGAGCTTGACTATCAATAGAGCAGGCAGCCTCATATCCAAAAAGATGCCCTGCCATAGTAGAGAGTATGAAGGCCAAATCATGATATGTGCTTGGAACAGAAATTACATCAAGCGCCTCTGGGAATTTACTTGGTGAAGCATCTGTTATCACGATAGGTGAAGCTTTATGTGCTCGAAATATAGCCACCTCCTTGGCTATATCATCGACTATCGAACTTCTGATTCCATTAGCACAAACAAGAATCATCGGTTCTGAAGAAAGATCTATATGTTTTTTATCTTCAATAACATCTGAAGCAATTGACTTATAGCAAAGCTCAGAAAGTTTTATTCTTATTTCTTCTGCTGCCACAACATTTCCACCACTTCCTACCACGGCCCAATGACGGTGTGGTGGTGCAAGACGATTTGCTAAAATCGAAATGTGCTGGCGAAGTTTTAGCAACTCTTCCATAGCTTCAGGTAAAGAATTAAGCGCATCAAGAATTTCTTCTTGTTCTGAACTTGTATTCACAGAAACAACTTCAGATAGCGAGAAGGCTAAAAGATAACCTGCAACCACTTGACTATAAAACGCCTTAGTGGAAGCGACACTCATCTCAATATCACGTCCATCAGATGTATATAGGACACCATCTGCACGATCAGTCAAATCACTATTACGACGATTCACTATCGCAATCACTTTTGCACCTCTAGCTTTGACTAATTCAACTGTCCTATTAGTGTCCGTAGTGGTTCCTGACTGGCTGATGGCAACTACCAGTGTGTCCGACATATCAGATGATAAATCAAATGCAGAAAGTTCAGTGGCAGGTTTAGCTTTAACGTTTATACCCGTTTCGATCAATCGCTTTGAGATTGCATTTGCTACCGCTTTCCCAGCTACAGCAGCAGTTCCTTGTCCTATTACAACGATTTTTTTTGTTTTTCCGGATTTCAAATCAAGTTTTAATTCTTCTGAAAGAGTCTCATTGCCTAATTTGACAGTGAACTTCCCGCTTTCCAAATCCTTAACTAAACGGCCCCTAAGAGTTGACCTCACAGAGGAAGGTGACTCCTCAATTTCCTTCAATAAGTAATGTTTGTATGAACCTCTGTCTATATCTCGTGTACATATTTCAGTTTGTGAAAGATCCTGTTCACATAGATCAATTTTTTCAGAGGCATACGATTTTCTGACTACACCTTCAAGAGTTCCTGCTGAATGAAAATCCAATTGCACAACCTGACCTTTTTCACTGGATCCACTTATCAGTTCCTCTCCGTCAACTCTGATATAAGTATTTGTCGTTTCCACTAAACCATAAGGTTCACTTGCTACTAAATATGCATCTTCAGATAAACCAACATAAAGTGCCTGACCGCTGCCCTTGACTGCTAGAAAAATGTTTTCAGGTTGAGAGGCATCTACTCCAGCAATAGCCACTGACCCCTCAAAATCTCTTACTGCTCTAATAAAAGACTCATCTGGCTTGATTCCAGCACTCTTATTTTTATTCCAAATTTCAGGTACCACTCTGGCATCTGAAGTGATCCCAGAAGGAATCTCTAACTCCATACTTGCGATTAGATCTGCATAATTATCAATGTCACCGTTTTGCACAATAGTGACAACTGAATCGTCTGTAGAACTTGATTCAACTGGGTGAGCATTCGGTTCAGAAATTATGCCAACACTAGCCCATCGGGTATGACCGATAATATTTGCTTTAACTTTTTGTCCAGTCAAACACTTGCTTAATAGATCATCTCGACGTATCGATTCTCTTAATGACTTCGTATTATCGCCTAGATCCCCAATTTCGGAAGCAACTTTATAAACAAAGAGCAAAGAGCCATTTTTGAGTTTTCGAATTGCACCCGAGCGAAATAGCGGATCGTTTAAACGGTCTCTTGGTATTTCATCATCGTGTAGATCATGATCCCAAACCAAAATCTGTAGACCAGCAGAGTCTCTGCCACGCACTTCTAATCGATCTAACCCTGAAAGAGCCTGTTGTATAGATAATAAAATAGAAAAACCGTGACTACTGGTGTCAAACTTTTTTGAAACCAAATCAACTACTCCTTTATATGAGCCAATTCGGTCGTTATTAATTGACCACACGAGATCGCGCATCATGGTTAACGAACTATTTAAAGCTTCAACGTCATCAGAAGAAAAAGAGATTAGGTCAGTAGGATTTGTCAAAAATTCCGAAATGTCTTCTAAATTTCTTTCAATTTGGCTTATTAGGCCTTCGTTATGGAAAAGAGCTAAAAAACCTGGAAGTCCTTTTAGTTGGGAATTAACAAAATCCAAAGAGTCAACCTGTTTTTTAAGAGTGTTTAGATCTTCCATCGAAAGAGAGCTGGTAATTGAATCTAAAAGATTGTTAAGCCCTACTAAATCAGGAACTTCGCGACTAGAAGGCCGCCTCAATACAGCGATTATGCCGCACATTTAACACCCTTCCTTTCTCTAACAAATTAGACCTTAAATAAAAAGCAACTCGTCTTAATATTCTACGATCTCTTTTTCAAGTGTTGTTCGCGGCTGCAGAAAGCAAGTCATCTTTCCGCTTAATGATCTCTGAAAGATGCTCAGCAATACTGCTAGCCAAAGCAGAATCCCGGGTTTCAACCATTACCCTTACCAAGGGCTCTGTGCCGGAAGGTCTTACTAAGACTCGCCCACCCTTTCCAAGTTCCATGGATGCAACATTTACTTCATCTTTTATCTCTTCAACAATCTTTTCAGCGTCATTTTCCACAAAAACATTTATCAAAACTTGAGGCACTTTAGAGAAAACTGTCGATGCTTCAACTGACGACCTGTGTTTTCTCAGCAAAGCTAATAGTGTCTGAACACTCGTTAATACACCATCACCAGTCGTTGACAAATCCCTGAAAATTATATGTCCTGATTGCTCTCCGCCTATTAACCAATTGTTTTCTTCAAGAGCTTGCAAAATATTTCGATCGCCTACAGAAACCTCATGAAGTGGAATCCCCAAATTATAAAACGCTTCCCGCATACCCAAATTAGCCATTGGTGTAATTACTACTGATGAATTTTTTAGTAGCCCACGATCAAACCTGTCTTCCGAGCAGATAAACAATAAATAATCACCATCTAGTATGGAACCATCAGATGATGCTGCAATAACTCGATCACCATCTCCGTCGAATGCAAAACCTATATGCGCACTACTAGATAATACTTTTTCTCTTAAATTTTCTGGATTGTTGCTACCACAATTATCATTAATGTTTCTGCCATCTGGATTCGAACCAACTTCGACAACTGTTGCTCCAAGCTCTTGAAATATCACCGATGCCTTATTTACGGTTGCTCCGTTTGCACAATCCAAGACAATTTTAAGACCAGAAAAACAACCAGGTTCAGCCGAAGAAATTACTGATTTAATCCAACGTTCATCATTTTCATCTTCTAGATCTAACTCTCCAACCACATGTTTTTTTTGTTGTTCATTTTCCCAATCGATTTGAATTAAATCTTGAACTGAATCAGAGATTTTCAAACCACCTGATCCAAAAAGTTTCACACCATTATCTACCCAGGAATTGTGAGAAGCTGAAATCACCGCTCCACCTGCATTTTCTACCCTAGCTATGTGTGCAATCTCTGGAGTTGGGGCTATACCGAGAGAAACAACTTCAAGACCACCACGAGTAAGACCCTCTTTTAAAGCTTTAGCTAAACCAAGACTTGATTCTCTAGTGTCACGTCCTAAAAATATTTTTTTGGTATTCAAATATTTAGATGATGCAATACCTAACGACAAAACCTTGATTTCATCAATGTCGCGACCTACACGACCACGTATCCCGTCCGTACCAAAAATCAGATTCATTACCTAATCGTACGAGAAAAATAAGTCCCTATGTTGTCGCTATCGCTTTGAATACTGAGGAGCTTTTCGAGCTTTTTTCAAACCGTACTTCTTTGACTCTTTCTTTCTAGAGTCTCTTGTTAAAAGACCAGCCTGTTTCAATGACTTACGCCTCTCGGGGTCTAGTTCTTCTAATGCACGTGCAATACCCAAACGAAGTGCGCCAGCTTGACCACTGATTCCTCCACCATTAAGAGTCGCATCAATATCGTAAACACCCTCGCTGCCCGTAACTCTTAAGGGCTCCATAAAAATCAAGCGATGAGTTTCGGAAGGAAAATACTCATCTGCAGTCCTGCCATTGATCAAAATTCGACCGGATCCTTCACGAAGGCGAACTCTGGCAACAGACTCTTTGCGTCTACCAGTCGATTGGATCAAAAGCTCTGACATAGTATTCTCCCCTAAACTTCCTTGAGTGAAAGACCGTTATCTTTTAGGCAAGAAATTATCTGCTCAAGAGCTTTGGGGCCTATTTTTGGTATTCCCAAAACGTCTTCACTTGTTTTATTTGTAAGTTCTTGTGTTGTTGAAATTCCATTTGCAACGAGATTGCTTAGAAGTGCACCAGTTAAACCCAAACTCTCCAGAGAGCCACTTTCTGAAATTTCATCACTCTTTACCTCAGAATGTTCTTGTTCTACTTTTTCTTTGGAAGACTCAACATGTTCCGAATCATCCAACTTGGCTTCAATTGATTTCTTCTCCTGCGGTCCCCTCAATCTTGTGTGTTCTAATTCCAATGGTTGGGGCTTTTGAGCTTCATGAGGGTGATCTCCACCACTATAAATTTTCAACTTCGTTAGCATCTGGCGGCCTAAACGATTCTTGGGCAACATCCCCCCAATAGTTATTCTCAAGGCTTCTTCAGGTTTTTCTGCCAACAAGTCTCCATAAGCTTTAGTCTTCAAACCACCGGGATAACCAGAATGACTGTAAATATTTTTGTCAGCCCTCTTCGAACCAGACAGAACAACCTTGTCTGCATTAACAATTACAACATGATCTCCTGTGTCTTGATGCGGAGTAAAGATGGGTTTATGCTTTCCTCTTAATATTTTTGCAACTTCAGAAGCAAGACGACCCAAAATGAGTCCATCAGCATCTACAACATGCCACGATCTCTGAATGTCACCTTTTTTTGGTGTATATGTAGACACAAAAGTACCTCTTGTTTTGAAATTAAATAAAACGATAAAACTTTTTGGGTATATCAAAACTCATAACCCAGCTATTTAACGATACGGTGCGTCTCACTGGCCAGCAACCCAAATCGAAGGAGAGCTAGAAATATCTTTTAGTACTTCACTGATAAAAGGGTCAAACCATGTGGAGGAGCTATTCTACCTGCGGCTTGTCTATCAGAAAGAGTAATTATTCTAGGCATGTCATCGCAAGGAATCTTACCTAGTCCCACATCTACCAGTGTCCCAACAATTGATCTAACCATTTGATGACAAAAAGAAGAGGCACAAATCTCAAAAAATAAATCGGTTTCACTAATTGAATTCCACTCTGCAGAATTAACATGACGTACTAACGAAACTGTGTCTCCTGATTTAAGTTTAGGTTTTTTACAAAAAGAGCTGAAATCATGTTCTCCAATTAAATAACTAGATGCTTTCTGCATCGAATCAACATCCAACTCATCAGAAATATGCCATGCACGGTCTGAAAGAAACGGATCCAAATCTCTACCATTTAAAATCCTGTAAGAATAAGTTCTGGAAACAGCACTAAATCTTGCATCAAAATTTTTGTCCACAATTTCTAAATCAGTAAATAAAACTGATGGTCCACATTGACTATTGACAGATAAAGCCAGTCTCTCCAATGAGATATGGTCAGGAATATCAAAACTAACTACTTGCCCTACCGCATGAACACCTTTGTCTGTTCGCCCAGCACATGTAACACTTACGGGCTCACCAGCTACAAGAGTAATTGCCTTATTTATCTCTCCGGCGACACTTGTTACACCAGGATTTTCTGCAAAACCATGGAAATCAACTCCAAGATAAGCAACTCTGGCCTTTACTCGCATTTAACTAAAAATGAACTGATTGAAACAAAAAAGAATTAAACAAGTTCGATACGGGCCATAGGAGCATTGTCACCATGACGCGGACCAATTTTTATGACTCTCGTATAACCGCCAGCTCTATCTTGGTACCTAGGTCCTATCTCATCAAAAAGTTTCCTTGCCATTTCACGATCCCGAAGAAATGACACCACTTGTCTGTGGTTATGGAGACCACCTTTTTTCGCCTTAGTTATGATTTTTTCAGCTACTGGTCTCAATGCTTTAGCTTTAGCTTCAGTAGTGGTTATGGCCTCAGCTGCAATAAGAGAAGCAACCAAATTCGCCATCATCGATTTTTGATGCGAAGAACTACCTCCAAAACGTCGGCCCTTCTTCGGTGTCGCAGGCATTACTAACCCCTAACCCTCAATGACAAACCTCTAGCATTTAGCTTCTCATAAATTTCATCCAAAGACTTTTGACCAAAATTAGTAATTGTCATTAAATCTTCTGCAGATTTTTCTAGCAACTGTCCCACAGTGTCAATTTGCGCTCTCTTTAGACAATTACGTGGTCTTTCAGATAACTCAAGTTCTTCGATCTGTAGATCAATATCTGGTGAGATTGTCTCAGGAGATTCAGCCTCGGTGAGTTCTAGACTTTGTACCTCTTCCTCAGCAAGACTCTCAACTAGGCCTATCAAGGATCCTAAAGTCTTCCCTGCGGAAGCTAAGGCATCTCTTGGTGTTAAAGAACCGTCAGTCTCAATTTTCAAAATTAGCTCGTCATAGTCAGTTGATTGATCAACACGAGTATTCCCTACTTCAAAAGAAACCCTACGTACGGGTGAGAAAAGTGCATCTACAGGTATAACACCAATAACACCATCTCCAATAGTCCGATCAGAAGATAGATATCCAACACCCTTCTCTACTGTTACTTCAAAACTTAAATTGGCTTTTGAATTAACGGTAGCAATATGCAAATCAGGGTTAATAACATCAACTTCTGAATTTGTAGCAAAAGATTCGCCTGTAACCTGTTGTGGTCCTACTACATTTACCGTTATCGCGATTGGCTCATCACTTTCGGTTTGAAAAACCAAGTCTTTCAAGTTCAAAACTATGTCTGTTACGTCTTCAACCACTCCTTCGATTGTTCCAAACTCATGCAATGCATCATCAAAGCGGATCTGAGTAACTGCCGAACCAGGAATTGATGACAAAAGAGTTCTCCTTAGAGAATTCCCCAGTGTTTGTCCAAAACCTGGTTCTAATGGGCCTATAGAAAACTGAAGACAATTGTCACCTAACTCTGATGAATCTAATTCTTCTACCTTAGGTCGTTGCATCACCAACATTTTTTCTCTCCCTATCTTTACTTTAATTTGGGTTTAAAACCCAGAAACTCTACTTGCTATAAAGCTCAACAATGAGCTGTTCTCGTATTGGAATATCTATCTGGTCGCGTGATGGTAAATCTATGACAGTGAATTCATGATTATCATCAGCGACTTGAAGCCAAGCTGGTGCTTGTCTGTCGAGTACATCGACATTCCATTGAACTAAAACCATTTTTTTAGCCTTAGCCCGAAGACTAACCACATCGCCTTTACGAAGTCGATAACTAGGAATATCAACTCTCTTACCATTTACATCAAAGTGGCCATGATTGACTAGCTGCCTGGCTTGTGGTCTGGTTGCAGCTATTCCTGCTCGATAAACGGCATTATCTAAACGAAGTTCCAAAAATTTGAGCATATTTTCACCTGTCACGCCTTCGCGTCTACTGGCTTCTGCATAAATGCTACGAAACTGCTTTTCAGACAAACCATAAGAGAGTCTCGCTTTTTGCTTCTCCTGCAACTGAAGTAAATACTCCGAAGGGTTACCTCGACGCCGGGATCTTCCATGGTCACCTGGCGGATAAGGTCTCTTATCAAGAGCAATTACTTCACCTTTTGTACCAAAAATATTTGTTCCTAAGCGCCGAGAAATTCGAGCTCTAGGTCCCGTATACCTAGACATCAGACCCTCCTTCGTTTCGGTGGTCTACATCCATTGTGTGGAACAGGCGTCACATCTTTAATCCCTGTTACCTCTATACCGGTGTTTTGAATAGTTCTTATAGCAGTTTCACGACCTGATCCAGGGCCCTTAACAACAACATCGACTTTTCTTACTCCGTGTTCCATTGCTCTAAGTGCAGCCTGTTCTGCTGCCATCTGTGCAGCAAAAGGAGTTGATTTACGTGAACCTTTAAACCCAACATTTCCTGATGACGCCCAAGCAAGAGTATTTCCAGCTCGATCTGTGAAAGTAACGATTGTGTTATTGAATGAACTTTTTATATGTGCGACCCCATGCGGCACATTTTTACGCTCTCTTCGACGAGAACTGGAAGTAGCCATTACTTCATCACCTTTTTCTTATTAGCAATTATCTTTTTTGGCCCTTTACGAGTTCGTGCATTCGTATGAGTGCGCTGCCCTCTTACTGGCAATCCACGACGATGACGAATTCCTTCATAACAACCAATATCCATTTTTCTCTTGATATTCTGAGAAACTTCACGTCGAAGGTCACCCTCTACTGTTAGTTGCTCGTCAATAAAAGTACGAATTCTTACAACTTCATCATCGCTAAGATCTTTTACTCGAGTAGAAAAATCGACTCCTGCAGCTTCACAAATATTTTCTGCAACAGTCCGACCTATACCATGCAGATAGGTAAGGGAAACTACAACACGCTTCTCCCTTGGAATGTCAACACCTGAAATACGAGCCATAATTATTCCTTAACCCTGTCTCTGCTTGTGACGTGGATTTGAACAAATCACACGCACACGACCATGACGTCTAATAACTCGACACTTTTCACACATTCTCTTAACACTTGTTCTTACTTTCATAATTTCTGCTACTTATACCTGTAAGTAATTCGACCTCGGGTCAAATCATAAGGAGTCAATTCAACCTGGACACGATCACCAGGAAGTATGCGAATGTAATGCATTCTCATCTTTCCAGAGATATGGGCCAAAACCTTGTGCCCATTTTCTTCCAGTTCAACGCGAAACATAGCATTAGGCAACGGTTCTAGAACCGTTCCTTCCATTACAATTGCATCTTCTTTAGATTTAGTCAGGGTTAAACTCCTTAAAAAATATTCCTAATCAAAACTCAAAAAGCTCTCTACCACCCAAACAACACAGTAAAGAGCCGACTAATAACGCTACCGGCGAGCTAGGAAGCGTCCAACCCCTAAATGGTACTGAATTTAATTCAATTTTCACGAATTACTCCGTCAATAACATCTGTTAAACGAGAAAAAACCTCATCTTCAGGGCCTAATCCATCAACAACAAGCAAATTATTTCGATCCTCAAACCATTTTAGAAGTGGAGTGGTCTCATTTTCGTAAATCTCAAGTCGGCGTTTTATAGCCTCTTCTGTGTCGTCTGCTCTAGACCTGTCCAACATCCTTTGAGTTACTTCCTCAACTGGTACTTCTAGATTTAGAGCAAGATCTAATTTCAAACCCTTAGCAAGCAGCTCTCCTTCCAGAGCTTGGGCTTGAGATGCAGTTCGAGGATACCCATCTAAAACAAATCCATTTTCTGAAACATCCTTCTTTTCAATACGCTCAGAAACAATTGCATTAATTATTTCGTCAGATACAAGATCACCTGCATCCATAATCTCTTTCGCTTTCTTGCCTAATTCACTCTGAGATTCAACAGCTGAACGCAACATATCTCCTGTGGAAATATGAATTACCCCATACAACTCAGCTAGTCTTAAACACTGAGTTCCTTTACCAGATCCTTGTCGACCAAGAATTACTATACGCAATTTTTTCATTTTCTATTCCTGAAGCAATCTCTACTTCAAGAAACCCTCATAATTTCTCATTGTCAATTGAGAATCAACTTGCTTCATTGTTTCTAAAGCAACACCCGAAGCAATCAATATAGAGATACCGACAAAGCCGAAACCACTCGCTCCAGAAGAAGAAGAGCCAACGCCTGAAGTCGTATCCAGAAATACATTTATTAGTATTGATGGAATAAGAGCTACCGCTGCCAAAAATAAAGCTCCTGGAAGAGTGATGCGCGACAAAATTTTTGCCAAATATCTTTCAGTTTGGTATCCCGGTCGAATACCAGGCACGAAACCACCTTGCTTTCTAATCGTGTCTGCCTGACGAACAGGATCAAAAGTTATAGCCGTATAGAAGTATGCAAAACCAACTACTAGTAGACCTGTTATCGCAAAATAGAAAACATTATCAGGCTGGGCAAGATTATTATCCACCCAACTTCTAAAACCATCCCAAGGTAAAGCTGCAGCTATGAGCACAGGCAAGTAGAGAATTGATGACGCAAAGATTATCGGTATAACTCCTGATTGGTTGACCTTAAGCGGTATATAAGTATTTTGTCCTCCATACATTCGACGTCCTACAACTCGTTTCGCAAACTGAACTGGTATACGGCGTTGACCCTGTTCAACAAATACCACTACCGTGATAATCGCTATTAATACAGCAAGGACAACAATTAGAGCAACTGTGCCATTTTCTGCATGTATAAGAGATCCTTGAGCCGGGAAGCTACTAATAATTGAAATCATTATCAGCAGAGACATCCCATTACCAATGCCTTTTTGCGTAATGAGCTCTCCCATCCACATGAGAAGAGCTGTACCTGCAGTTAATGTTAAAACCACGACACTTACTGTCCCTATATGAAAATTAGGTAAAAGATTCGCACCAGAAGACCCGCTTATTGAGTTACCACTGTCGTTAAACAAGAAGGCGAAACTTGTAGCTTGGATGACTGCAATCATTACTGTCATGTATCTTGTCCATTGGGTAATTTTTCTTTGACCAACCGCACCTTGCTGCTGCCACTGCTCTATTCGAGGTACGACAACACCTAGAACCTGCATGATGATGGAGGCAGTGATATACGGCATCACTCCTAGAGCAAAAACAGCAAAGCTAGTTAATGACCCTCCTGAAAAAAGTTGCAAAAAAGCTAAAACTCCACCTTGATTTGCCCTATCTCTCAAAAGTTGCACCTGTTCAACGTCAATACCTGGCGCTGGAACAAAGGCACCAATCCTATATAAGAGAATCATCAAAAGAGTGAATAATATCCTCTTCCTTAAATCTCCTACACGGAACATATTTAACATGCTCTTAAGCAAGGACTTCTCCGTTCATTACTAATTTATTTTCCGAAGTAAACATCATCGATTTGTTAAGGCATTTCCCTTTGCGGCTGGTCTTATAGAGAATGGTAGATCTAATTTCTCCACAGAGCCACCCGCACTGGTTATAGCTGACTCTGCTGAAGCAGAAATTGCATGTGTACGAACGTTCACAGCACGTTTAATTTCTCCCCTGCCAAGCACTTTAACTAAAGCTTTTTTAGAAATTAGTCCTCGATCATACAAAGTCTCAGGTGTAATTTCCGTAAGTCCAGATTCTTCAATAGTGTCCAAGTTGACAGCCTGATACTCAACTCTAAAAGGATTATTGAAACCTTTTAATTTAGGAATTCTTTGAGCGAAAGGCATCTGACCACCTTCAAATCCTGCAGGAACTTTATTACGAGCTTTTTGACCTTTCATACCGCGACCTGCGGTTTTGCCTCCTTTACCAGCAATACCTCTAGCCACTCGTTTTGCACGACGTCGCGATCCAGGCGCTGGAGACAGATCATGGACTTTCATATCAATTAACCTCCTGTACCTCTACTAAATGAGGCACTCGAGCTATCATTCCTCTTATTTCAGGTCTATCCGGAAGAGTATTAACTCTACCTATACGACCTAATCCCAAAGCCCTTAAAGTTCCACGTTGCTTAGGTTTTATTCCTATACAAGATCTCGTTTGTTTTACACTTAACTGAGAGCCACCATTATCGTTCATCATTGTTCTCCAAAGTATCCGTGTCTGAAATTTCAGGTTTTCCTATTCCTGCCTCAGATCTTTGATACGAATCTAAAAGAGCTTTTGGAACAAAATCTTCAGCAGAGATTCCTCTCATAGCTGCAATTTCATCTGGTCGCCGAAGACCTTTAAGACCTTCAATAGTAGCTCTAGCAACATTAATATGATTCGCTGAACCTAAAGACTTACACAAAACATCTTGTATACCAGCTTCTTCCAAAACAGCACGAGCTGCTCCTCCTGCTATTACACCAGTTCCAGGAGCTGCCGGCTGCAATAGAACGCGACCTGCACCCATAACTCCCTCAATAGTGTGAATAATGGTAGTTCCCGCCATCGGAACGGAAAAAACATTTCTTTTAGCTTCCTCCGTGCCTTTTTGAATCGCTAAGGGCACCTCTTTTGCTTTTCCATATCCAAGACCAACTCGACCAGCTCCGTCTCCAATAACAACAAGTGCTGTAAATGAGAAACGTCTACCACCCTTTACGACCTTAGCAACACGATTAATATGAACTACTCGCGACTCTCTCAAAGGAATCGTTTCGTTTGATGTTTCAACACTCATCAGAACTCCAATCCTTCTTTTCTAGCGGCATCTGCTAAAGCGGCTACACGACCGTGATAACGATAACCAGCGCGATCAAAAACTACCTTTTTAATACCAGCTTGGGTTGCTCGATTTGCAATTTGACGCCCAACTTCTGCTGCTGCATCAATACCTCGAATTCCACTTGCAACGCCGTCTTGTTGTGTAGAAGCAGAAACCAAGGTCACACCATCCTCATCATTAACCAATTGTACGGATATATGTTTACTTGACCTGAACACAACCAACCTAGGACGGTTTTCCGTTCCAAAAACTGATTTACGTATTCGTCTATGTCGTCGATGGCGACCAGCACGTCTGTCAGATTGAATACTCACTTCGCCGCCTTTCCGGCTTTACGGGCGACATGCTCACCCGCATATCTAATACCTTTTCCTTTATATGGTTCAGGTTTTCTGTAGCTTCTAATATCCGCAGCTACCTGACCTACAACTTCTTTATTGATTCCTGAGACAATTATCCGAGTAGGTTCAGGAACCTCAAAAGTTATTCCTTCAGGAGCTTTCACTTCAACAGGGTGGCTGAAACCAAGCTGCAATTCAAGGCCATTGCTGCCTTTTTCTGCTGCACGATAACCAACTCCCACGATCTCAAGTTCCTTTTTGAACCCTTCAGAAACACCTATTACCATGTTGTTAACCAAAGATCTAGTGAGCCCATGTAAAGCCTTGTTCTTTCGATCATCATTAGGCCTCTCGACTAAAATCATGTCATCCTCTTGACGAACTTCTATTTCACCTGGTACATCTAAATCCAAAGATCCTTTTGGACCTGAAACTCCAACATTTCTACCTTCAATAGAAACCTGTACATCACTTGGGACAGAAATTGGCTCTTTTCCGATTCTCGACATAGCCCCTCCTCTTCTACCAGACGTAACAGAGAACTTCGCCACCCATACGACGGCGACGAGCCTCTCTATCACTCATGAGCCCTTTACTGGTACTCACTACGGCCACACCCAATCCTCCAAGGACACGGGGTATTTTATCTGATTTGGTGTAAACCCTTAATCCTGGTTTAGACACTCTTCTTAACCCGCTTATAACGCGTTCTCGTGAATCGGTGTATTTCATTGTTATGGACAAAACATCACCGGTTGACTTCTCCGATGCACTTACATCAAAATCTGCAATATATCCTTCTTCTTTTAAGAGGTCAGCAAGAGCAATTTTTTGTTTTGATGAAGGCATAACAACTCCTTCATGCATTGCTTGATTGGCGTTACGTATACGAGTAAGCATGTCCGCTACTGGATCTGTCATTGTCATTGTTGCCCTCCTCTCACCAACTCGATTTTGTTAAACCAGGTATCTCACCTGCTAATGCCATTTCGCGTAGACATACGCGACAAAGACCAAAATCTCGATATACAGAACGCGGCCTTCCGCATCGCCCACACCTTGTATAAGCCCGAACTTTAAATTTCGGTGTTTTCTTTTGTTTGTTCACTAAAGCTTTTTTAGCCACTAGGAAGCCTCCACTCGGAATGGGAAACCAAGAGCTGTAAGTAAAGCTCTCCCATCCTTATCATCAGATGCTGAGGTAACGATAGTTATATCCATACCTCGCACTCGGTCAATTTTGTCATAATCGATTTCTGGGAAAATAAGTTGTTCAGTTACGCCCAATGTGTAATTGCCTTTGCCATCAAAAGACTTCAAACTGCAACCTCTAAAATCACGGACTCTTGGTATAGCGAGATTCATAAGTCGATCTAAAAACTCATACATCCTATTTCCTCTAAGTGTTGCCTTGGCTCCGATAGCTTGCCCTTCACGAAGACGAAAATTTGAAATAGAAGTTTTTGCTTTTGTGACTATAGGTTTTTGGCCTGTAATTAGTTCCAGATCAGCCAATGCTCCATCAATCAACTTTGACTGTTGAGCTGCTTCTCCTACACCCATGTTGACAACAATTTTTACCAACTTTGGAACTTGCATTATGTTCGACAATCCAAGTTCCTCTTTAAGTGCAGCACGCACTTCAGTGTCATATCGTTGACGAAGACCTAAAGGAGTTTTACTTTCAACCATCTAGATCAACTCCCGTTCGTTTACAAACTCTTATTTTTTCACCTGAATCACTAAATCGATAACCAACTCGGGTCGGTTTTCCATCAGATGGACTTAAAATCGCCACATTTGAAACATCTATAGGCATAGTCTTGTCAATGATCCCACCCTGCATCGTTTCAGATGTAGCTTTTTGATGTCTTTTGACCTCATTTACTCCCTCAATGATGACTGCATTGCGTTGAGGTATCACACGACTAATTTCACCTTCGCGACCTTTGTCTTTACCAGCTAAAACTCTTACTTGATCACCTTTTTTTATTCGCACTTAAATCACCTCCGGAGCTAAAGAAACTATTCTCATGAATTTTTTCTCTCTTAATTCCCTACCTACCGGACCAAAAATACGTGTTCCTCTTGGCTGATTTTGATCATCTATTAGAACCGCGGCATTTTCATCAAAACGTATGTATGAACCATCTGAACGTCGACATTCCTTTGAAGTTCGTACAACCACGCACTTAACAACTTCACCTTTCTTAACTGCAGCACCGGGATTTGCATCTTTAACAGTTGCTGTAAAAACATCTCCAACAGAGGCATACCTACGCCTAGTTCCACCTAGGACCTTTATGCACAAAACCTCGCGTGCTCCCGAATTATCAGCAACCCTCAGTCGAGTTTCCTGTTGTATCATTACTTGGCCCTCTCTAAGATTTCGACGAGCCTCCAGCGCTTTGTCTTTGATAGGGGTCTGGTTTCTTGAATTCTTACGCGGTCTCCAATATTTAACTGATTCTCTTCATCATGTGTTTGGAGCTTTTTGGTGCGCTGAACTGTTTTCCCATATCTGCGATGACGAACTCTGTCAACTGTTTCAACAACAGCAGTTTTTTCTTGAGCTACAGAAACAACCAAACCTTCGCGTACTTTACGTCTATTTGGTCGCGTCGAAACTACTTGTTCATTGGTT
>DBFL01000003.1:9826-20010 GCA_002294285.1 Candidatus Neomicrothrix sp. UBA881 | reverse complement strand
CTTGTTCATTGGTTACTTGTTCATCACTCATCAGAAAGCTCCTCGTCTTGATTTAAAGAAAAATCTTCAGCAGCGGAAATTTCTCTCTCTCTAAGTTCAGTTAAAACTCTTGCAACTTCGCGCTTCACTTGGCTTACGCGTGCATGATTCTCTAGTTGTCCAGTTGCGAGTTGAAACCTAAGATTAAACAATTCTTCTTTTGTTTCATTAAAACGCTCTAACAAATCGGTGTCAGCAAGATCTCTCAAGGTTTTCTTAGCCATTTAAAAACCCTCCTCTCGTTGAACAAAACGAGCCTTTATAGGAAGTTTTTGTATAGCTCTTTCAATTGCTTCACGTGCAATTTGAGTATCACTATAAGACAATTCAAAAAGAATGCGCCCAGGGCGAACTACAGCAACCCATTTCTCAGGATTTCCTTTACCTGAACCCATCCTTGTTTCAGCAGGCTTTTCGGTAACAGGTTTATCTGGGAAAACATTGATCCAAACTTTTCCACCGCGCTTAATATGTCGTGTCATAGCAATTCGAGCTGCCTCTATTTGTCTTGACGTTATCCACCCAGGTTCTAGAGCTTGTAGCCCATATTCGCCAAAATTGACCCAAGTATGTCCTTTAGACATTCCTCGACTTCTCCCGCGCTGGTGTTTACGATGACGAACTTTTTTTGGCATAAGCATTTTTAATCACCATCCCCAGAACGAAAATGAGGTGTCTCATGATGTTCTCTAGTTGAAGCCTCTATTGCTTCTTCTTCAGCTAATAAACGCTCAAACTCAGCATCACCCTCTTTAACAAGAGGTGCTATTTCCTCTGTTTCTTCCTCTTCACCGACTTCTGAGATGTCGACCTCAACCACAGAATCAGCTGACCTTTTTCTTCCTGCAGCGGAAGAAATCACTCCGCGAGACTTGCTCTGACCCGATGTCTCCCCTGCAGCCATAGCCGCTTCACGGGTTATTTTTTCTTCTAGTCGAGATTTATAAGGCAAAATGTCTCCTTTATAAATCCAAACTTTCACGCCAAGGATTCCATAAGTAGTATCAGCTTCGCGAAATCCGTAATCAATATCAGCTCTTAAGGTGTGAAGTGGCACTCTACCCTCTCGGTACCATTCTGTTCTTGACATTTCAGCTCCACCCAAACGACCTGAACACTGGACTCTTATTCCTAAAGCTCCAGCTTTTTGTGCATTTTGAACAGCCCTTTTCATCGCGCGTCGAAAAGCAACTCTGCCTGTAAGTTGATCGGCAACTCCCTGAGCAATTAAGGCGGCATCTAATTCTGGTTCTTTAATTTCTTGAATGTTTAACTGAACTTGAAGATTTCCTGAAATCTTCCCTAAACCTTTCCTTAATCGATCAGCCTCCGCTCCTTTTCTACCAATCACTATTCCGGGCCTAGCGGTGTGTACATCAACCCTTAGTCGGTCACGAGTTCGTTCAACTTCAACTCGACTGATCGCTGCATGAGGCAACTCTGTCATTAGAAAATCTCTGATTTTCCAATCTTCTAGAAGATTGTCTGCATATTCCTGACGTGTTGCAAACCAACGCGATTTCCAATCAGTTGTCACTCCAAGTCTAAATCCGTATGGATTAACTTTTTGACCCATTAGTTTGCCTCTTTTTCATTTTGTTCTTCATTTTGTTCTTCAAGCACTTCTTCTTCAGGGACCTCTTCTTCTTCAACAGCCTCTTCTTCAAGCACTTCTTCTTCAATAGCCTCTTCAGCCTCTTCTTCAAGCACTTCTTCTTCAAGGACCTCTTCTTTTGAAGATCTTGACTTCTTCTTTTTAGATTTTGCTTCTTTAGATTGATCTTCTTCTACCAGCTCTTCGCCTGCTTCAAAATTATTTCTATGACCTTTTAATTCGGCATGCGCTTGTAAACTTTCTATTTCCTCTTCGGTGTAACGCGAAACAACTACAGTCAAATGACAAGTTCTTTTAAAAATTGAAGTTGCACGTCCACGTGCCCTAGGTCTAAATCTTTTTAAGGTTGGCCCCTCATCAGCAAAACACTCCGAAACAAAAAGTTCTTCCCTGGGAATTCCGTTGTTGTTTCCAGCATTAGCAATCGCTGAATTTAAACAATTAGAAATCACCTCTGAAACAGACCTTTCACTGAAAGCCAAAATCTCTTCAGCTCTTGCAACAGACAAATTTCGAATCTGATTTAATACAGGCCGAGCTTTATGAGCAGAAACACGAACATAACGAACGACTGACTTCGTGCTTTCACGATCAACATTTCTAGATAAAGAAGCACCTACAGAAGCCATCAGCTTGTACCTCTCTCTTGCCCACTATGGGAACGGAAAGTCCTAGTAGGTGCAAACTCTCCTAATTTGTGTCCAACCATTGACTCAGTTATGAACACAGGAACGTGCTTTCTACCATCATGAACCGCAATAGTGTGGCCCAACATGTCAGGCACAATCGTTGAACGACGAGACCATGTTCTGATCACCTTCTTATCGCCAGAACCATTCATGTCATCTACCTTTTTCAAAAGGTGATCATCAACAAAAGGACCTTTTTTCAAACTGCGTGGCATGACTTTCTACCTCCGTCCTCTTCCGCGGCGACGTCTGACAATCATCTTGTCGGAATGCTTGCCTTTTTTCCGAGTTCGACCTTCAGGTTTACCCCAAGGCGAAACTGGGTGGCGACCACCAGAAGATTTTCCTTCCCCACCACCTAAGGGGTGGTCTACTGGATTCATAGCTACTCCACGTGATTGAGGTCTTACACCTTTCCATCTATTACGTCCAGCTTTACCAATACTTATAAGTTCATGCTCTTGATTACCAACTTCTCCTACAGTTGCACGACAGTCAATTCTGACTCTTCGCATCTCACTGCTTGGCAAACGTAAAGTAGCGAAATCTCCCTCTTTCGCCACTAGTTGAATACTAGAACCAGCACTTCGAGCCAATTGGCCCCCACCTTCAGGATGTAATTCAACATTGTGGATAACCGTTCCCACAGGTATATATCGAAGTGGCAAGGAGTTCCCAGGCCTTATTTCGCTGCCTTGACCTGATCTGAGGACGTCACCTACCTCAACACCTCGAGGTGCCAAAATGTAACGTTTTTCACCATCGTGATAGTGGAGTAACAGTATTCGGCAACTTCTATTTGGGTCGTACTCAATTGCAGCTACAGTCGCAGGAACACCGTCTTTATTACGACGAAAATCAATGATCCTGTACTTTTGTTTGTGCCCACCTCCGCGATGTCGTGCCGTCTTACGCCCGTAGTTATTACGACCACCTGTAGAAACTTTTTTCTCAACTAAAGTTCTTTCAGGAGAAGTTTTAGTTATCTCAGAAAAATCTGCAACAGTTTGGAATCGTCTTCCTGGACTCGTTGGTTTGCGTTGTCTTTGGGGCATAATCAGACCTCAAACAATTCGATCGAGTCACCTTCAGCGAGGGTCACATAAGCCCTTTTCACATCAGGTCGTTTGGTCATAGTTGGTTTGCGACGATTTCTCTTTAATTTTCCCTTACGATTCAAAGTATTTACCTTCAAAACACTCACATCAAAAATTGTTTCCACAGCATCTCTAATTTCAGGTTTTGAAGCAGATTTATGAACTTCAAAAGCAAAAACATTCTGTTCCAAAAGGGTAAAAGATTTCTCCGAAACAATCGGTCTAATTATCACGTCTCTAAGATCTTTCATGACTGCTCACTCTCGGCCTTACTTTCTGATTCTTTACCCGAAACAGCGTCAGGTAGAGTGCTCTTCGTAAATACAACCCAATCATTTACTAAAACATCATAAGCATTTAGTTCATTAGGTGATATGACGTGTACTTGATTCAGATTTGAAAAACTTCTCCAGGTATTTAGATCATTCTGATTGACAACCACCAATACTCTGCCGTCTACCCCTAATGCCTCAAGAGCATTCACTGCTTCTTTTGTTTTTGGCAACTCGAAATTCCACTCATCTACTACGACCACACGTTCTGAAGCAGCTCTATCTGATAGAGCTGACCTTAATGCCAAACGCACCATCTTTTTAGGTGTCTTTTGTGAGTAATCACGTGGTTTAGGTCCCAACGCCACTCCACCGCCACGCCATTGTGGTGAACGAATTGAACCGTGTCGAGCACGACCAGTCCCTTTTTGACGCCAAGGCTTAGCTCCCCCACCTCGGACTTCTGCTCTTGTCTTTGTGCTCTGGGTTCCACTACGCCTAGCTGCTAGTTGAGCAGTAACTACTTGATGCATGACAGCAACATTTGGCTCAAGTCCAAAAGTTTGCGGATCTAAATCTACTGTGCCTTTCTTGGAGCCAGTTAAGTCTTTAACATCTACTGCAACCATCAAACTGCTCCCTTTACAGCATCTCTGATCAACACAGTTGAACCATTAGGACCTGGCACAGAACCCTTGATTAACAAAAGTTCTTTTTCTGCATCTGCTTGTACAACTTGAAGATTAAGAATCGTTGTCTTCTGATTTCCCATTCTTCCAGGAAGTTTTTTTCCTTTAAAGATTCTTGATGGTGTTGCACATTGACCCACCGCTCCAGGTTTACGATGAACTTTATGAGCGCCATGAGAAGCTCTTTGACCTTTAAAGCCATGTCTCTTCATAGCTCCTGCGAAACCCTTACCTTTACTGACTGAAGTCACATCAACTCTCAAATCCTCTGCGAGAGTCTCGACAGTCAATTCTTGACCCACTTCATATCCTTCTACATCATCTAAACGAAGCTCCACTAACTGCACTCCCGGATTAACACCATTGGAAGCAAAATGCCCAGCTTCTGGTCTTGTTAATTTCTGATCGTCTTTTTCTCCAAAAGTGACTTGGAGCGCACTATAACCATCACGTTCTGTAGTTTTAATCCGCACAACACGATTCGGCCTAATTCGTAAAACTGTTACAGGGATCACGGAATTATTTTCATCCCACACCTGGGTCATTCCGACCTTTTCTCCCACTATCGCTTTATTAGCCATATCGCTTTCCTACGCGCACTAAACGAACTCTCATTAACTTGCATTTATATAAACCCATGCAAACGCTCCGCTCGGGAACCCCCGGCGGAGCGCTGATTACGGTTTTGCCATTCGGTTCCCAACTATTTTTGGGCCTTAATGGACGTCAGCTTTGGTGCAAATTTATAACACACCGACTGATAACGATACGGCGCATAATCACTATGCACAACCGAAAATCACTCTAATAAAGATAACTTTGCGCTAAATATCCCATTCCAGTGACTCTTTTGGAAGTACCTTTTTATTAGTTCCACAATAAAAATACAACTGGGATCATAATCCTTGGAAAATCAAGTAAAAACCAACGAAAAACTGCCTAAATGGGTAATTAAATCGATAGGAGCTCTTTTAGGTGGATTTATCCTACTTTGGTATCTTCGCGGTGTTGTATCTGCTTTACGACCTCTCTTAATTATTCTTTTAGTCTCTTTATTTCTCTCTTTCGCTCTAGAACCTGCAGTGAACAGACTTGAAAAATTAGGAGTAAGAAGAGGGTTGGGCACAGCAATAACTTTTCTAGTTTGTTTTGCTGCAATTGGAGGATTTGGTTTTCAAGTGGGGTCTCTACTAGCTGACCAAGTCACCGAATTTAACAACAATATTCCAACTTACTTATCTGACATAGATGATTTTCTTGATGACAATTTTGGAATTGAAAATGCCACTTCTGATCTTCAAGCGAAATACGACTCAGGAGCTCTAGCTAAGTGGCTAGGAGACGTGGCCGATGATCTTGCACGCTTCGGCACCACCGTAGCAAATGTTTTGTTCCAACTCTTCACAGTTGCCCTTTTCTCTTTCTATTTAGTAGCTGAGGGCCCAAAAGTTAGGAAACTAGTCTGTTCTTTTCTAGCTCCTAAACGTCAAGGGCAAATACTAGAAGTTTGGGACCTTGCAGTATCTAAGACTGGAGGATACATACTTTCGAGAAGTGTCCTAGCTGTACTTTCAGGTGCAATACATTGGGTGGTCTTTGAAATAATAGGACTGCCTTCCTCTCTGGCACTTGCTTTATGGGTTGGGGTTATTTCTCAGTTTGTGCCTGTTGTAGGCACCTATATTGCAGGTGTTTTGCCATTGATCGTAGGACTTTTAGGAGAACCCGTTGATGGGTTATGGGTTATTGTAACAATCGCTATATACCAACAAATAGAGAATTATCTCATCTCTCCCCGCATTACATCTCACACCATGCAAATCCATCCAGCCGTGGCATTTGGTTCAGTAATTGCCGGATCCGCAATACTGGGAGTCGTAGGTGCTTTGTTAGCTCTCCCTGCTGCCGCAACTATCCAATCAGTAATCGCGTCAGTAGCTCAAAGACACGAAGTTTCGGAAGAACTACTATCTACAAAAACCGAAAGAGAGGGATCTCTAAATAGAAATAAAACCGCAGAAATGCCTAGTGAAGAAATAACTGACGACAACTAGGTCTGTTGGATTTTAATTTCTATATCTATACCAGCAGGCAAATCTAGTCTTTGAAGAGAATCAACCGTCTTAGGTGAAGGATTAAGAATATCGAGAAGTCGCTTATGGATCCTCATCTCAAAATGTTCACGTGAATCTTTATCCTTAAATGGACCACGAATCACCGTGTAACGGTGCTTTTCCGTAGGTAAGGGTACCGGCCCGCGAAGATCTGCCTGAGTTCTCTTAACAGTCTCAACAATTTTTTTTGCTGATTGGTCAATAACCTCATGATCGTAGGCTTTAAGCCTGATTCTTATTTTCTGACTAGCTGCCATAGATTTGTCCGTGTACTACTTAATTACTTTCGTCACAGCACCAGCACCAACAGTCCTGCCACCTTCACGAATAGCAAATCGAAGACCTTCGTCCATGGCAATCGGGGCGATTAATTCAACAGTCATGGTTGTATTATCACCTGGTATGCACATTTCAGTTCCTTCTGGTAGAGCAATACTTCCGGTTACGTCAGTTGTTCTGAAGTAAAACTGAGGTCTGTAATTAGAGAAGAATGGTTTGTGACGTCCGCCTTCTTCTTTAGTTAGAACATAAACCTCTGCCTCAAACTGAGTATGTGGTGTTATTGACCCAGGAGCTGCCAAAACCTGACCTCTCTGGACATCTTCTTTATCAACTCCACGAAGCAAAGCGCCGATGTTGTCTCCAGCTATACCCTCATCAAGAAGCTTCCTGAACATCTCAACACCGGTACAAGTTGTTTCAGTTGTATCTTTGATACCAACTATTTCAATAGTGTCGCCAGTATTAACTTTGCCCTGTTCTACACGGCCTGTTACCACTGTTCCACGACCGGTGATAGAGAAAACATCCTCGATAGGCATAAGGAATGGCTTATCAACATCACGCTCAGGCTGTGGAATATATTCGTCTACCTGACTCATCAAATCAAGAATTTGAGCTGCGGAATCACCATCACCTTCCAAGGCTTTAAGTGCAGAAACTCTAACTATTGGAGTGTCGTCACCAGGGAATTCATATTCATTCAAAAGATCCCTAACTTCCATTTCTACGAGTTCCAAAAGTTCCTCATCATCTACGACGTCACACTTGTTCAATGCAACAATGATCTTCGGAACTCCAACTTGTCGGGCAAGCAAAACGTGCTCCCTAGTTTGAGGCATTGGCCCATCTGCTGCTGAAACTACCAAAATAGCTCCATCAACTTGAGCCGCACCTGTGATCATATTTTTGATGTAATCAGCGTGTCCGGGCATGTCGACATGGGCATAGTGCCTATTGCCGGTTTCATACTCGACATGTGAAACGTTGATAGTAATACCTCGTTCACGCTCTTCTGGTGCATTATCAATATTCTCAAATGCTGTAAACGCTGTATTGTCTGGATCTGAATCCGACAATACCTTGGTTATCGCCGCAGTAAGAGTTGTCTTACCGTGATCGATATGTCCCATTGTTCCCACATTTACGTGGGGCTTATTTCTTTCGAACTGGGCCTTAGCCATGACTCTCCCTCGAGTTTCTCTATTGTTTTATTTTACCTTCTCAGTAAGTTTAAGTTTATTCACCGCGGATTCGAGTGACAATCTCTTCCTGAACTGAAGAAGGAGTTTGTTGATACGAATCGAACTGCATTGTATACGTTGCACGCCCTTGAGTACGTGAACGCAAGTCTGTAGCATAGCCGAACATCTCAGATAGTGGCACCTGTGCAGTAACAACTTGATTATTTCCTCTTGCTTCCATTTGTCCGACTTTGCCTCTTCTGGAATTTAAATCACCTACAACATCTCCCATATAGTCTTCAGGAGTTACTACTTCTACAGCAAAAATTGGCTCTAAAAGGACTGGTTTAGCTTGTTTTATTACTTCTCTAAACCAAGATTGCGCCGCGATTTTAAATGCCATCTCAGATGAATCAACATCATGATGCTTTCCATCATTAAGAGTTACTTTCATCCCTAAGACCTGAAAACCTGCTAAAACTCCCGAAGTCATTGCAGACTGAATACCAGCATCAACAGCAGGAATATACTCTTTCGGGATTCGCCCACCTGTTACTTTGTCCTCGAAATCGTAAGTTTTCTCACTATCTGTATCTGTCAAAGGTTCTACGGTAGCTACTATCTCAGCAAACTGCCCTGACCCACCAGTTTGTTTTTTATGGGTATATCGATAATTTTCTACAGTCTTGGTAATCGTTTCTCGATAGGCGACTTGTGGTTTACCCACATTGGCATCAACACGGAATTCACGCAACATACGATCAACTAAAACTTCAAGATGCAGCTCACCCATGCCACCAATAATCGTCTGACCCGTTTCATCATCACTTCTAACTGTAAAAGTGGGGTCTTCGTCGGAAAGAGCTCCAAGAGCCTTACCCATTTTGTCCTGATCTGCCTTAGAACGGGGTTCAACCGCAACATGAATTACTGGATCTGGAAAATCGAGTTGCTCTAGCACTAAAGGATGATCGGGTGAGCAAAGCGTGTCTCCAGTTTTCGTATCTTTGATGCCTACCCCAGCAACAATGTCACCGGTTCTGACAATATCGAGATCTTCTCGGTCATTCGCATGCATTTCTAAGATGCGTCCAATCCGCTCTTTCGAACTTGAACGCGTATTCAAAACCGTTGCACCTTTTTCCAAAGTGCCGCTATAGACACGGAAATAAGTTAATTTTCCAACATGTGGATCCGTCATAATCTTAAATGCAAGAGCTGCAAATGGTTCATCATCACTTACTGCACGTTTGGCAACTTCCTCACTCCTTGGCTCAACACCTTCGACAGGTGGAAGATCAAGTGGTGAAGGCAAGTACTCGACAACAGCATCTAGAAGTGGTTGTACACCTTTATTCTTGAAAGCTGTACCAGTTAAAATTGGCACACAATCTCCAGAAAGAGTTCCCTGCCGGATCGCTTTTTTCATGTCATCAACAGTGATTTCTTCTTCACCAACAAATTTTTCAAGAATTGTTTCATCAAACTCTGCTAAAAGATCCACAAGTTCTGCTCTATATTCATCAGCCTGAGATTTAAGATCATCTGGTATTTCTACTTCATTCCATGAAGCGCCTAGATCTTCACCTTCCCAAACCAAAGCTTTCATAGTCACCAAATCAATCACACCGGCAAAATCAGCTTCTGCGCCTATAGGCAATTGAATTACAGCAGCTTTACATCCAAGACGCTCTTTTATAGTTCCAAGACAGAAGAAAAAATCAGCTCCAGTTCTGTCCATTTTGTTAATAAAACACATTCTTGGAACATTGTGACGATCAGCTTGACGCCAAACTGTTTCAGTTTGTGGTTCTACTCCAGCAACTCCGTCAAAAACTGCAATAGCACCATCCAAAACTCTTAAAGAACGCTCTACTTCAACCGTGAAATCAACGTGTCCTGGTGTGTCAATAATGTTTATTCTGTGATCACTCCAAAAACAACTTGTCGCTGCCGAAGTGATGGTAATACCTCGCTCTTGCTCTTGTTCCATCCAGTCCATAGTCGCTGTGCCTTCATGAACTTCACCGATTTTGTAATTCACTCCTGTGTAATACAAAATTCTTTCAGTAGTTGTAGTTTTTCCCGCATCGATATGGGCCATAATCCCGATATTGCGAGTTTTTTCAAGAGGGTGTCGATTAGCCATAAGTTTTCCTGAATTTTTTACCAGCGATAATGCGCAAATGCTTTATTAGCTTCAGCC